>NZ_JBXASU010000017.1:0-104142 GCF_058809705.1 Cupriavidus sp. MPR-AND1C
CCGCCCAGCCGCTCCGTCCCATCCGCCCCCTGCCCGACCAGCTGATCAGCCAGATCGCGGCCGGCGAGGTGGTGGAGCGCCCCGCCTCCGTGGTCAAGGAACTGCTGGAGAACGCGCTGGACGCCGGCGCCACCCAGCTCAACCTGCGCCTGGAGGAAGGTGGCGTGCGCCGCATCGTGATTGCCGACAACGGCTGCGGCATTCCCGCCGATGAACTGCCGGTCGCGCTCAAGCGCCACGCCACCAGCAAGATCGCCTCGCTGGACGAGCTTGAAGCGGTGCTGACGCTCGGCTTTCGCGGCGAAGCACTGGCCTCGATCGCCTCGGTATCCGAGCTGACCCTGACCAGCCGCACCGCCAGCGATACCCACGCGATGCAGGTGATCGCCGACACCGGCGTGGTACAGCCCGCATCCGGCGGCGTGGGCACCACCGTCGACGTGCAGCACCTTTACTTCAACACGCCAGCGCGCAGAAAGTTCCTGAAATCCGAACAAACCGAGTTTGGCCACTGCCTGGAGATGGTGCGGCGCGCGGCGCTGGCGCGCCCGGACGTGGCCATCTCGGTCCATCACAATGGCAAGCCGATGGAGCACTGGAACGCCGGCGACGTCGCCACGCGCACCGCCCAGGTGCTGGGCGCCGACTTCGCCAACGCCCGGCTGCCGCTGGATGAAGAGGCCGGCACCTTGCACCTGTACGGCTTTGCCGGGCTGCCCACCGCCTCGCGCGGGCGCCCGGACCAGCAGTTCTTCTTCGTCAACGGCCGCTACGTGCGAGACAAGCTGCTGACCCACGCGGTGCGCAGCGCTTACCAGGACGTGCTGCACGGCGACCGCTTCCCCTCCTATGTGCTGTGCATGGACCTGCCTCCCGAGATGGTGGACGTGAACGTGCACCCGTCCAAGATCGAAGTGCGTTTCCGCGAATCGCGCTCGGTGCACCAGTTTGTCTACCACGCCGTGCAGCGTTGCCTGGCGCGGCAGGCCGGCGAGCAGGGCGACAGCCTGCATACGTCGGTCGACTCGAACAATCCGGCGGCGGCCGAGCCGATTGGCGGCGCCGGCGGATTCCCGGGTGCGCGAAGCTTTGGCGGTGGCTCCAGTGGCTCCAGTGGCTTCGCCGGATCCGGCAGAAGCGGCGGCATGGGTGGCGGCATGGGCGGCGGCGCCAGCCCGCGCCCATGGGTCGACTACACTGCCGCCGCACGGCAGACCGAGCTCGGCGTGGCCCAGCCCCGGCAGGCCTACCTCGGCATGGTGCGCGACGCGATCCAGCCGGGCGGCGGGTTTTCACGCTCTCCCGCTGCCTATGTCCCGCCGGACGGCCAGGGCGCCGCGCCGCCGGCCTGGCTGGCCGATGCGCAAGCCGCGCGCGAGAACGACCCGCCCGGCCTGCTGGACCAGTTGGCCCGCCAGGAACTTCCCGAAGACGAGGCCAGCCCGCTGGGCTATGCCATCGCGCAGCTGCACGGCATCTATGTGCTGGCGCAGAACGCGCGCGGCCTGGTGCTGGTGGATATGCACGCCGCCCACGAGCGCATCCTCTACGAGCAGATCAAGACCGCGCTCGAAGCGCGCGAGCTCGCGGTGCAATCGCTGCTGATCCCGGTCACGCTCACAGCCAGCCCGGTGGAAATCGGCACGGCCGAGGAGCACCAGGAAACCCTCACCCTGCTCGGCTTCGACATCGCGCAGGTCTCGCCCACCACCCTGGCAATCCGCGCGATTCCCGCGCTGCTCAAGCAGGCCGACACCGAAGCCCTGGCGCGCGACGTGCTGCGCGACCTGCAAGCCTTCGGCGGCTCGCGCGTGCTGGTCGAGCGCCAGAACGAACTGCTGGCCACGCTGGCTTGCCACAGCGCGGTGCGTGCCAACCGCAAGCTCACGCTGGAAGAAATGAACGCGCTGCTGCGCCAGATGGAGCAGACCGAGCGCGCCGACCAGTGCAACCACGGCCGGCCCACCTGGGTGCAGCTGACCGTGGCGGAACTCGATCGCCTGTTCCTGCGCGGGCAGTAAGCCGCTTGCCCAACGACTTGATGACAACAGCCTCACCCAGCGGCACCGCCGCGCCCGCATCAGCCCACGCGCCGGTGGTCTGCCTGCTCGGCCCCACCGCCTCCGGCAAGACCGCCGCGGCACTGGCGCTGGCCGCGCAAACGCCGATCGAGATCATCAGCCTGGACTCGGCCCTGGTCTATCGCGAGATGGACATCGGCACCGCCAAACCCTCGCCCACCGAGCTGGCCGCGGTGCCACACCACCTGATCGACATCATCGACCCGGCCGATAGCTACTCGGCTGCCCAGTTCGTCACCGACGCCGAGCGGCTGATCGTGGAGATCCGCGCGCGCGGCCGCGAACCGCTGATCGTCGGCGGCACCATGCTGTACTACAAGGCGCTGACGCAGGGCCTGAACGACCTCCCGCAAGCCGATCCGGCGCTGCGTGCCGAACTGGACGCGCTGGCCGCCGAGCGCGGCTGGCCGGCGCTGCACGCCATGCTGGGCGAGGTCGATCCGGTCACTGCGGCGCGCCTCGCACCCAACGATGCCCAGCGCATCCAGCGCGCACTGGAGATCCACCGCCTGTCCGGCCAGCCCATGTCGGCGCTGCTGGCGCGGCAGGCCGACGAGCGCACTTTTGCCGGCGCGGCCGACCTGCGCTACCGCGTGATCGCGCTGGAGCCGTCGGACCGCGCCGTGCTGCACGCGCGCATCGCCACCCGCTACGACGCCATGCTGGCTGGCGGCTTTATCGAGGAAGTGCAACGGCTGCGCGCGCGCGGCGACCTGCAGCCCGCGCTGCCCTCGATCCGCTGCGTCGGCTACCGGCAGGTGTGGGAATACCTCGACGGCGAGACCGATTTCGACACCATGCGCGAGCGCGGCCTGGCCGCCACCCGCCAGCTCTGCAAGCGCCAGCTGACCTGGCTGCGCAGCACGCCCGAGCGTGAGGTTGTGGACTGCCTGGCGCCGGACTACGTCGCGCAGGTGGCGCGGCTGGCGCGGATCGGGCAAGCGTAGCGTCAATGGGGAATGGGGAATGCGGGACAGGTGTGACGAATAAGCGATAATCGTCGTTTGTATCTTGCCGATGACGTCAAATCCCGCCATGCCTGCCACCGATTTCGTACTGCGCCCCGCCACTTCCGACGATTGCGAAACCTTGCTCGCGCTGATCACGGGACTGGCCGAATACGAGAAACTCACCCACCTGGTCGAAGCCACGCCGGAAAAACTGCGCGAGGCGCTGTTTGGCCCGCGCCCGCATGCCGAGGCTGTGCTGGTGGAAGTCCCCGGCACCCAGGGCCCGCAGGCCGTCGGGTTCGCCTTGTTCTTCCACAATTTCTCGACCTTCCTGGCCAAGCCCGGGCTGTATCTGGAAGATCTCTATGTCGACCCCGCCTGGCGCGGCCATGGGCTGGGCAAGGTCCTGCTCAAGCATCTTGCGGCGCTGGCGGTGGAGCGCGGCTGCGGCCGCTTCGAATGGAGCGTGCTGGACTGGAACACGCCTTCCATTGATTTCTACCGGGCAATGGGTGCGGACGTGATGCCGGACTGGCGCATTTGCCGGGTGACCGGGGACGCGCTGGCGAAGCTGGGCGCGACGGAGTAACTGGGCAGATCATCGCCATTGCAAACGGTCATGGCCTGTCCCGCAGGCTTCGTTCAGCGCCCGGCGGGCATAAAAAAAACGGCGCATGCCTGAGCATGCGCCGTTTTTTTATTGGAGCGGGACCGCTCAGGCCACGATGGTCTGTGCCTGGCCTTCTTCACGCTCGCGGATCTCGCCGATCTGCCACACGGCTTCGCCAGCGGCTTGCAGATGGCGAATGGCGCGGTCGGCGTCTTCCTTGGCGACGATCACCACCATGCCGATGCCGCAGTTGAACACGCGGTGCATTTCGTCGTCAGCGACGTTGCCCTGGGTTTGCAGCCACTGGAACAGCGGCGGAAGGGCCCAGGCGTCGCGCTGCAGCACGGCGGTCACATTCTGCGCCAGCACGCGCGGCACGTTCTCTGTCAGGCCGCCGCCGGTGATGTGGGCCATGCCCTTGACCGGCAGCGTCTCGATCAGCGACAGCAGCGGCTTCACGTAGATGCGGGTGGGCGCCATGATGGCATCCTGCAGGCGTTGGCCGTGGAAGTCGCCGTTCAGGTCCGGCTTGGCCACTTCGATGATCTTGCGCACCAGCGAGTAGCCGTTGGAGTGCGCGCCCGACGAAGCCAAGCCCAGCACCACGTCGCCCGGCACGATGGTGGTGCCGTCGATGATGCGGCTCTTCTCCACGGCGCCAACCGCGAAGCCGGCCAGGTCGTACTCGCCATCGGGGTACATGCTGGGCATTTCGGCGGTTTCGCCACCGATCAGCGCGCAGCCGGACAGCTCACAGCCGTGGGCGATGCCTTTGATCACGGTCGCCGCGGTTTCCACGTCGAGCTTGCCGCAGGCGAAGTAGTCGAGGAAGAACAGCGGCTCGGCGCCCTGCACCAGGATGTCGTTGACGCTCATGGCAACCAGGTCCTGGCCCACGGTGTCGTGGCGGTTCAGCTGGAAGGCCAGCTTGAGCTTGGTGCCCACCCCGTCGGTGCCGGAGACCAGCACAGGTTCCTTGTATTTCTTGGACAGTTCGAACAGCGCGCCGAAGCCCCCGATGCCGGCCATCACGCCTTCGCGCATGGTGCGCTTGGCGAACGGCTTGATGCGGTCGACGAGCGCGTCGCCCGCGTCGATATCGACGCCGGCATCGCGGTAGGAGAGGCCTGCCTGGCCGGAAGTGGGGGATGCGCTCATGGGAACCTGCTTTTCCTGGAGTATGAAGTGAGGAATGCGGCGCTCACGACGGCGATTTGCGGCCGCGAGTCCAGTAGAATTGCAATTTTAACGGATACGGGCTTCCGGCTTCCAGTTTCCGGTGTTCCGTGTCATGAAGTATCGTCCGCAGCCATTCCCGATGAAGATGATTCCGGCAGCCACCGGCCGTTCTGCCCGCGCCCTACAGGCGGTCAGCGCATGCCAGCCGCGACGCGTTTACCTGACAGATGATCCGCACCCAAAGTAATCGATAAGTCATGTTTCAGCGTCCCAAGCAGCTATCGCTTGAACTTGGCAGTCCGCCGCCCTCGACCTTCGAGAATTTTTTCGTTGCGGTCAACCGCGAGCCGGTGCAGCGCCTGCGCGACCTGGCCACGGCGGTGGCGCAGGAACGGGCCGCCGACCGCCTGATTTACCTGTGGGGCGAAGTGGGCTCGGGCCGCACCCACCTGCTGCATGCGGTCTGCGACAGCGGCTACCAGGCCGGCATCCGTTGCCGCTACCTGAGCCCGCATCACGCCTTGTCGGACTTCATCTTCGACCCGAGCTGCCAACTCTACACCGTGGACGATGTGGAGCTGCTCGACGAAGCGCGCCAGATCGCCGTGTTCTCGCTCTACAACGAGGTGCGGGCTCACGTGCGCACCGCCATCGTGGTGGCCGGCAGCCAGGCGCCGCTGGCCATGCCGGTGCGCGAGGACCTGCGCACGCGGCTGGGCTGGGGCCTGGTCTATCAGTTGGCACCGCTGTCGGACGAGGACAAGATGGCGGCGCTGGTGCAGGCCGCGCGCGAGCGCGGGCTGCAGCTTTCGCCGGAAATCCCGCACTGGCTGGTCACGCGCAAGTACCGCGACATGCCCAGCCTGATGGCGCTGCTGGACGCGCTGGACACCTATTCGCTGGAGCGCAAGCGTGCCGTCACGCTGCCCCTGCTGCGGGAAATGTTTGCCGAGTTACGCGAGTGAACCAGGGCCTGCGCGCCAGTGCGCGTGACCCATGGCATGCACCGTGCTTGCCTTTGTTGGCATCCGGAGACGTTAAGAAAGCTCTCACAGTCACGTTAATGTAAAATCGCCGCCCATGAATCTGGCATTGTTCGACCTCGACCACACCTTGCTCCCGACCGACAGCGACCACGAATGGGGCCGCTTCCTGGTGCGCCTGGGCGTTGTCGACGAGGAATTCTACCGCCGCAGGAACGACGAGTTCTTCGGCCATTACAAGGCTGGCACCCTGGATATCCAGGCTTTCCTGCGTTTCGCGCTAGCGCCGCTGGCGGCCAATCCGCGCGACCGCCTGGAAGCGTTGCGCAGCCAGTTCATGCGTGAAGTGATCGATCCGGTCATCACGCCGCAGGCGCGCGCACTGGTCTACAAGCACCTCGACGCCGGCGACCTGTGCGCCGTGGTCACCGCCACCAATAGTTTCGTCACCGCCCCGATCACGGCGGCCTTCGGCATCAAGCACCTGATCGCCACCGAGCCGGCCACCGCCAACGGCAAGCCCGACGGCGCCTTCACCGGCGAAGTGGCTGGCATTCCCAGCTTCCGCGAGGGCAAGATAGCCCGGGTGGAAGCCTGGCTAAAGAGCATGGGCACCCAATGGGATGCCTTCGAAAACACCACCTTCTACAGTGATTCGGCCAACGACCTGCCGCTGCTGGAGAAGGTCAGCGAGCCGATCGCCGCCAACCCGGACGATCGCCTGCGTCACCACGCCGCCGCGTCAGGCTGGCGCATCATGGACCTGTTCTGACGTGATCAAAAAGCTAATCAACCGGCTGCTAGGCAAGCCGGGCACCCAGCAGCGCCCCGTCAAACGCCGCGGCCAGCGCGCCCATACGCCGAATATCGTTGCGCATGCCGAGCACCAGATCGACCAGTCGCTGATCTCGCGCAACGCCATCAAGGTCACCTCCACGCTGCAGCAGGCAGGCTACGAGGCGTTTATCGTCGGCGGCGCGGTACGCGACCTGTTGCTGGGCATCAAGCCCAAGGACTTCGACGTCGCCACCAATGCCACGCCTGACCAGGTGCAGGCGCTGTTCCGCCGCTCGCGCATCATCGGCCGGCGCTTCCAGATCGTGCACGTGACGTTCTATGGCGGGCGCGAGCAGGAAATCATTGAGGTCTCCACCTTCCGCGCGCTGGTCGACGCGGTCGCCAGCGAGACCTTGCCCGAAGGGCGCCGCCTCAAGCGCTCCGAGCTCGACAGCAAGACCCACGCGATCGATGCCTCTGGCCGCGTGCTGCGTGACAACGTGTGGGGCTCGCAGGCCGAAGACGCGGAACGCCGCGACTTCACCATCAACGCGATGTACTACGACCCCGCCCAGCAACTGGTGTACGACTACCACCAGGGCATGGAGGACATCCGCGCGCGCACGCTGCGCATGATCGGCGATCCGGTCACACGCTACCGCGAAGACCCTATCCGCATGCTGCGCGTGGTGCGCTTCGCCGCCAAGACCGGGTTCACGATCGACGAGGACACCCGCCAGCCGATCGCCGACCTGGCCTCGCTGATCCACAATGTGCCCAGCGCGCGCCTGTTCGACGAGATGCTCAAGCTGCTGATGTCGGGCCATGCCTGGGCGTCGCTGCAGGAGCTGCGCAAGGCCGGCCTGCACCGGGGCCTGCTGCCACTGCTGGATGTCGCGCTGGAGCAGCCGATGGGCCAGCGCTTCGTGCAACTAGCGCTGGACAACACGGACCAGCGCGTGCAGGTTGGCAAACCGGTCTCGCCGGGCTTCCTGTTTGCCGCGCTGCTATGGCACCACGTGCTGCAGCGCTGGACCACGCTGCGCGAGGAAGGCGAACATGCCATCGCCGCGCTCAATATCGCCATGGACGACGTGCTGGAGCGCCAGACCGGCCAGCTCGCCATCCAGCGCCGCTTTGTCACCGACATGCGGGACATCTGGGGCATGCAGCCGCGCTTCGAGAAGCGCGTGGGCCGCATGCCGTTCCGCCTGATCGAATCGCCGCGCTTTCGCGCCGGCTTCGATTTCCTCTACCTGCGCTGCGAATCCGGCGAGCAACCGGCCGAACTGGCGAAATGGTGGCAAGACTTCCAGGATGCCGATAGCCACGGCCGCGAGGACCTGATCGAGGCCGTGCGCCCGGTGCGCGGCGCCGGCAGGCAAGGCGGCGGCGGCAGCGGCGGCGCGGGCGATGCCGACGGCTTTGAGCCCGCCGGAGATGGCGACAGCGGCGATAGCGGCGGCCCGGCACGCAAGAAGCGCCGTCGGCGCAGTCCGCGGAAATCGGATAAAGTTTCTCCGCGGAGTGATATGGACGCGAGCCAGGAATCCGGCTCCACTGCAGACCGGAAAACCGGCAAGGTACGCGTCCAGCCGGAGGAATCGTAATGACACTTGCCTTTATCGGCATCGGAGCCAACCTGGGTGACGCCCGGCAGGCTCTGAAAGATGCCATCGTGTGCCTGGCCCAGCAGGTCGGCATCACGGTGCTGGCGAGATCGTCGCTCTATCGCACGGCCCCGGTCGATGCGGCGGGCAACGACTATTACAACGCGGTGGTCAAGGTAGAGACCTCGTTTACTGCCGCCCAGCTATTGCGCATCTGTCACCACATCGAGGATCAGTTCGGCCGCGAGCGGCCTTTCCGCAACGCGCCACGCACCCTCGACCTGGACCTGCTGGTCTTTGGCGACGAAATCCACCAGGGCGAAAAGCTGGTGGTGCCGCATCCACGCCTGGCAGAGCGCGCCTTCACGCTGGTGCCGCTGCTTGAGCTGGATGCCGAACTGGTTATCCCCGGCCTTGGCCCTGCGGCGGATTACCTGGCCGCGGTCAGCGCGCAGCGCGTCGAGAAGGTCTCCTTTTGCAAGTGCACGCGGCAACTGGACGCGCGCAGCGATTCCTGAAGCCATGGCCGGCAGCGGCAAGCCGGTCCCGCTTTGTCCGCCCTGTACTATGTAGTTCCCCCTTAGCCGACCGGACCCGCCCATGCTCGAACACTTGCGCCGCATTGTGGTGGAAGGCCCCATCGGAGCCGGCAAGACCGCGCTCGCACAACGCCTGGCGCAAACCCTGCGCACCGGCGAATTGCTCGATGCGGCGCGTGAAAACCCCTTCCTTGAACGCTACTACCGCGAGCCCGCGCGATACGCGCTGCCGCTGCAGCTGTCGCTGATGAACCAGCGCGCGCAGCAGCTCATGGCCTGGCAGGCGGCACTGCTGGCGGGCCAGCGCATGGTGGGCGATTTCCTGCACAACAAAGACCGCCTCTACGCCGGGCTGACCCTGCCCGAGGACGAACTGGCGCTGTACGACGCCCTCGCCGCGCGCCTGCCGGCCCAAGGCCAGCGCGTAGACCTCGTCATCGTACTGCAGGCCTCACCCGCGCTGCTGCGCGAGCGCATCGCCCGGCGCAACGCGCCTGGCGAGTCCAGCATCGACGATGCCTATCTGGAGCGGTTGTCGGATGCCTACGGCGAGCTGTTCCATCGCTACGACGAGGCACCGGTCATGATCGTCGACACCGCCCACTTCAGCCCGGTAGACAACGACGCCGATTTCCGTACACTACTGTCGCGCATCGAAAACATGCGTGGCCGCAAGGCCTTTCTCAATCTCGCTGCGCCCTGACAGGCTCTCCCGCCTGCCAGCCTTCACCATAACGACAGCAGTCGCTGCCGCGAATCCCGTGGCCCCATCCTGGGGCCGAGCGCCTCGCGCAGTACGAACTGAAAGGGGCAAAAGGCCTTGCCGCACGGATGCAGATGCGTTGATGCACCGATCATGAATGCACTGCCGCATCGCGGCCGGCCCGGCTCCCGTCTCTCTACCGGCCCAACGTCATGAGTTACCTCCTCGACCCCTCACGCAAGACCGTCACCATCCCCAAGCTGCAAGCGATGCGCGCCGCTGGCGAAAAAATCGCCATGCTGACCGCCTACGACTCCAGCTTCGCCGCGCTGCTCGACTACTGCGGGGTCGAGGTGCTGCTGGTCGGCGACTCCCTTGGCAATGTCATGCAAGGCCAGCAGACCACGCTGCCCGTGACGCTCGAACAGGTTGTCTATCACACCGAATGCGTGGCACGCGGCAACCAGAGCGCGCTGCTGGTGGCGGACCTGCCATTCGGCACCTATCCCACGCCGGAAGCCACCTTCACCAGCGCCGTCGCGCTGATGCGGGCCGGCGCGCAAATGGTCAAGCTGGAGGGCGGCGACTGGCTCGCGCCCACCGTCAAGTTCCTGGTCGAGCGCAGCATTCCGGTGTGCGGCCACATTGGCCTGACGCCGCAGTCGGTGCACGCGCTGGGCGGCTTCAAGGTGCAGGGCAAGACCGACGAGAGCGCGGCGCAGCTCAAGCGCGACGCGCTCGCGCTGCAAGCCGCGGGCGCCCAGCTGATCGTGATGGAAGCGGTGCCGGCGGCTGTGGCCGGCGTGGTCACCGGCCTGCTGACGATCCCGACCATCGGCATCGGCGCCGGCGCGGATTGCTCCGGCCAGGTGCTGGTCCTGCAGGACATGATCAACGTCTACCCGGGCCGCAAGGCCAAGTTCGTGCGCAACTTCATGGAAGGCGCCGGCTCGATCGAGGCCGCCGTGCGCGCCTACGTGGCGGCCGTGAAGGATGGCAGCTTCCCGGCCGCCGAGCACACCTTCTCGGCCTGAGCGCGCGCCGGCAATGGAGATCGGTGCCGCCACCGCTGCGGCCTTTGCGCTTCTGGCCAACGGTGACGGCGCCATCTGGTTCATCGTCTGGACCTCGCTGGTGGTAGCCGTGCTCGGGCTGGCGCTGGCCGCCGTGCCGGCCATCGGCGCGGCCTACCTGATCGCCACCCACGATTTTCCCGGGCGGCGTGTGGTGGTGGTGATGGCGCAGGCCTTTCTCTCCTTGCCGACCGTGCTGGTCGGGCTGATCCTCTACCTGCTGTTCACCCGCCACGGGCCGCTGGGCAGTTTCTCCCTGCTGTTTACCCGCAGCGGCATGGTGCTCGGGCAGGCGGTGATCGGCTTCCCGGTGGTGCTGGCGTTTGCCCTGTCCACCCTGCAGGGGGCGGATGCGCGGCTGCGCGAAACCGCCTGGGTACTGGGCGCCGGGCGCTGGCGGACCTTTTTCACCGTCCTGCGCGAGCTGCGCTTTGGCCTGATGGCCGCACTGGTGGCGGGCTTTGGGCGGGTCATTGCGGAAGTCGGCTCGGCGCTGATGATCGGCGGCAATATCGAAGGCGCCACCCGGACCATCACCACCGCCATCGCGCTGGAAACCAGCAAGGGAGAATTCGCCCAGGGTATTGCGCTGGGCGTTGTGCTGATCGCACTGGCAGTGCTCGTCAATGTGATGCTGGCGTGGCTGCAAGGCGCGGGAGGATTTCGCCGATGAGCACCCTGCCCGCGCGCCGCACGCCTGACGGGCAGGCGTTGCCGCCTTCCCAGCTGCCACCGCTGCTGACGGTGCGCGGCTTGCAGCGCCAGGTAGGCGCGCGGCGGCTGTTCGATATTGCCGAGCTTGCCTTCCCGCGCGCCGCTGTGGTGGTGCTGACCGGTGTCAATGGCGCGGGCAAGAGCACGCTGCTGCGCATGGTGGCGGGGCTGGAGCGCGCACCCGGCGCGAGCGTGGCCTGGACCGGCGCGGACGGCACGCCGCGCAACGCCGCACTCGATCCGCTGCCCGCCGCGCTACGCCAGCGCATTGCCTACCTGCACCAGCATCCCTACCTGTTTCGCACCTCGGTGCGCGAGAACATCGCCTATGGCCTGAAGGCGCGCGGCATGCCCGACGACGAAGTCAGGCGGCGCGTGGGAGCCGCGCTGGGCTGGGCCGGCATCACGCACGTGCAGGATACCGCCCCCGAATGCCTGTCCGGCGGCGAGGTGCAACGCGTGGCACTGGCCCGCGCCAAGGTGCTGGAGCCCGATTTGCTGCTGCTGGACGAGCCCACCTCCAGCCTGGACGGCCACGCTCGCGAACAGGTGATCGGCCTGGTGCAGGACCTGGCCGCCGAAGGCCGCAGCGTGGTGATGGTCTGCCACGATCGCGAGCTGATCAACCTGCCGGGCGTGGTGCGCTGGAAGCTTGGCGACGGGCGGCTGGATACGCGCCACCCCTGAACGCCTGGCTCAGGCTGTTGCCGGCAACTCCGCCAATAGCACGCCCCGCAACGAATTCGCCAGCGCTAGTGCCTCCGCGCTCAGCAGCATGGCCTGCGTGACAACCGCCTCGCGCACCGTCGCGCCGAGGTAGCGTGCACCATCGCCTAGCACCGCAGCGCGCATCACCCCGGGCAGGATATCGGCGGCCAGCGGCGGCGTCAGCCACTCGCCTTCCACCTTGACGAACACGGAACTGCGGCCGCCTTCGAGCAGTTCGCCTCGTGTGTTGAAGAACAGGCTGTCGAAGGCGCCGGCGCGCTCGGCCGCTTGCCAGCCCGCATCATAGACGGCGCGCGCGCTGGTCTTGTGGCGGCGCAACGCGTGCGCGACCGGCAGCGCCTGCGCGGCCAGCACTACGCGCACCGGGACTGCGGCGAGCGGCGCCAGCGGGCCGTGGGCAACGGTGAAGCTGCCCGCCTTGTCCAGCGCCAGCCGCAGGCGCCAGGTGCCGGCCCCGAGCTCCACCACGGCCGCCTGCACCAACGCCAACGCACGAGCGCGCTCAAACCCAAAGCCGAAGCACGCAGCGGAAGCCGCCAGCCGCGCCAGATGCTGATCCAGGCGCTGGCACTCCCCGTCTTCCACCCGCATGGTTTCGAACAAGGTAAAGCCCGGATCGTGCGCGGTCAGGAAGCGCGCCTTCCAGCCGCACTCGGCAAATTCGCCCGCGGCGTCGCTGTCGTGCACGATGCCACCGCCCACGCCCATCTCACCCGCGCGCAGTCCGTCGGCGCCCTGCGCGCCCAATACCAGCGTGCGGATGGCGACCGACAGCGCAAAGGCACCCGGCCATGCCTGCGCTTGCCCTTCACCAGGCGCATCGATCCAGCCGAGCGAGCCGGTGTAAAGACCGCGCGGCGCGCGCTCCAGCTCGCCGATGATCTCCATGGTGCGCCGCTTGGGCGCGCCGGTGATGGAGCCGCAGGGAAACAGCGCGCGCATCAGATCCGCCAGGCTGGTGCCGGCGCGTGCCTTGGCGGTCACGGTGGAGGTCATCTGCAGCACCTGGCCGAAGGGCTGCACCACGAAGCGATCGGGCACAGCCACCGTACCCGGCACCGCGATGCGGCCCAGGTCGTTGCGCAACAGGTCGACAATCATCACGTTCTCGGCGCGGTTCTTGGCGTCGGCCGCCAGCGCCAGCGCGGCCTCGGCATCGCGCGCGTCGTCGCCCGTGCGCGGCGCCGTGCCCTTCATCGGGCGGGTGAGCAACTGGCCCTGGCCGTCATGCCGGACGAACAGCTCCGGCGACAGCGACAGCACCCAGCCATCGCCCGGCAGCCGCGCCAGCGCGCCATAGGGCACCGGCTGGGCGGCACGCAAGGCGGCATAGAGCGCCAGCGGATCGCCAAACTCGGCAAAGCGCAGGCGCTGCGTGAAGTTGACCTGGTAGGTGTCGCCAGCTTCGATCCATTGGTGAATGCGAGCAATGGCGGCGTGAAAAGCCGGCTCCGGCGTGTCGGCCAGGACATCCATCAAGCCGGCCGGCTGGTCCGGGGAGCGCGCCAGCCATTGCGCGACCTGCGCTTTGTCCAGCCGATTCATCTGCCTGAACCACAGCAGGCGCAGCGCGCCATCGTGCAAGGGCAATGCGCAATCGACATGGACCGCCGCGCCAACCAGCGGGCCGCCGAATTCATAAGGCGCAAACAGCGTGGCGTGCCAGCCCTGGCCCCAGCCATCGGCCAGCAAGGCATCGAGCGTGCCGAGCGCGGAGGCATCCGGCAGCACGTCTTCACGGGCAAAGCCGGTGTACAGGCGCGATGCCGCCTCGCCCGGCGCGGCGATGGCATTGTCGAGCAGGACGAAAGGCTCGGCATTGGCCGGGGAGGGGAACGTGCGGATCGGGGAAACTGCCACGGGAAATCACCAGCGTAAATTGAGGTCGCCGGGAGGCGGGCGACATCGCATTATCGCGCGCCCGCCCTGTCCCCGGCCCTATCCCCTCAGGGGCAGAGGGCCGGGGACAGGGGTGGCTTGGCCCGGACCTGCTTGAAGTGAAGCCAGCGTTTGAGCGGCGCCCAAAAAACAAAAAAGCCGGCCACGCATCAAAGCGTGGCCGGCCGCATGCCCCAGGCCGTATCAGCTGAAGAAGCTCTTCACCTTGTCCAGCCAGGATTGCTCCTGCGGGCTGTGGCGCGAGCCACCTTCATGCACCGAGCGGTCGAACTGGCGCAGGATGTCCTTCTGCGCCTCGGTCAGCTTGACCGGCGTTTCCACGTTCACGTGCACATAGAGGTCGCCGGGGTAGCCCGAGCGCACACCCTTGATACCCTTGCCGCGCAGGCGGAAGGTCTTGCCGGGCTGGGTGCCTTCCGGCACCGGGAAGCTGGCCTTGCCGCCCAGCGTGGGCACTTCCAGGTCGCCGCCCAGCGCCGCGGTGGCGAAGGAAATCGGCATCTGGCAGTGCAGGTCGTCGCCGTCGCGCTCGAACACCGCGTGCTGCTTGATGTGAACTTCCACATACAGGTCGCCCGGGGGGCCGCCGTTGATGCCCGGCTCGCCATTGCCCGAGGAGCGGATGCGCATGCCCTCGTCGATGCCGGCGGGAATCTTCACTTCCAGCGTCTTCTGCGACTTCAGCTTGCCCTGACCGTGGCACTTGGTGCACGGCTTGGGGATGTGCTTGCCGGTGCCGTGGCACTTGGGGCAAGTCTGCTGCATCGAGAAGAAGCCTTGCGACACGCGCACCTGGCCCGCGCCATGGCAGGTCGGGCAGGTTTCGACGTTGGTGCCGGGCTCGGCGCCATTGCCGTGGCAATGCTCGCACTCGTCCCAGTGGGGCACCCGGATCTGCGCGTCATGGCCGTGGGCGGCCTGCTCCAGCGTGATTTCCATGCTGTAGCGCAGGTCGGCACCGCGGTACACCTGCGGGCCGCCGCCGCCACGGCGTCCGCCGCCAGCCTGGCCGCCTTGCTGGCCAAAAATATCGCCGAAGATGTCGCCGAAGGCTTCGGCGAATCCGCCGTAGGCCTGGCCGCCGCCGCCGAAGCCGCCCGCCATGTTGGGGTCGACGCCGGCGTGGCCGTACTGGTCGTAGGCTGCCTTCTTCTCGGGGTCCGAAAGCATCTCGTAGGCCTCTTTGACCTCCTTGAACTTCTCTTCGGAATCCTTGCTGTCCGGATTGCGGTCCGGGTGGTGCTTCATCGCCAGCTTGCGATAGGCCTTCTTGATCTCGTCGTCGCCGGCGTTCTTGCCCACCCCGAGCACTTCGTAAAAGTCACGTTTTGCCATGGTGGCTGCTTACCTGATGGGCCCGGAAGCGTCCAAAGCCCGCCCGGGCGAAATAGCAAAAAAGCCGAGCGAGGCATTCGACGGCGGTAACCCGCTTGGTCCAATGTCCGTCGCCCGGCGTCGGGATGGGGGCTGGCGCTGGTGTTGCGCACCGCGCCCCCGCCCCGCTCTTCCATTACTTCTTGTCGTTGACTTCCTTGAACTCGGCGTCCACGACGTTGTCGTCCTGCGGATGGGCTTGCTGATGGCCCGCGCCGGCTGCACCGGCACCGGCACCGGCCGCGGCGCCAGCCGCACCCGCTTCGCCGGCCTGGGCCTGCATGTCCGCGTAGACACGCTCACCCAGCTTCTGGCTGGCTTCGGACAGCGCGCTGACCTTGGCATCGATCTCGGCCTTGTCGCCGCCGCGTGCGGCGTCTTCCAGCTCCTTGATCGCGGCTTCGATCTTTTCCTTCTCGCCCGCTTCCAGCTTGTCGCCGTATTCGGTGACAGCCTTCTTGGTCGAGTGGATCAGCGCGTCGGCCTGGTTGCGGGCATCCGCCAGCTCACGGGCCTTCTTGTCTTCTTCGGCGTTGGCCTCGGCGTCCTTCACCATGCGCTGGATCTCGTCTTCCGACAGGCCCGAGTTCGCCTTGATGGTGATGCGGTTTTCCTTGCCGGTCGCCTTGTCCTTGGCGCCCACGTGCAGGATGCCGTTGGCGTCGATGTCAAACGAGACTTCGATCTGCGGCGTGCCGCGTGCGGCCGGCGCGATGCCTTCGAGGTTGAACTCACCCAGCAGCTTGTTGCCGGTGGCCATTTCGCGCTCGCCCTGGAACACCTTGATGGTCACGGCCGGCTGGTTGTCGTCGGCGGTCGAGAACACCTGCGCATGCTTGGTCGGGATGGTGGTGTTCTTGGTGATCATCTTGGTCATCACGCCACCCAGGGTTTCGATACCCAGCGACAGCGGCGTCACGTCCAGCAGCAGCAGGTCCTTGCGGTCGCCCGACAGCACGGAACCCTGGATCGCGGCGCCAACGGCAACGGCTTCGTCCGGGTTCACGTCCTTGCGCGCTTCCTTGCCGAAGAACTCCTTGACCTGTTCCTGCACCTTGGGCATGCGGGTCATGCCGCCGACCAGGATCACGTCATCGATTTCGCTGACCTTGACGCCGGCGTCCTTGATGGCGATGCGGCACGGCTCGATGGTGCGCAGGATCAGTTCCTCGACCAGCGATTCCAGCTTGGCGCGGGTCATCTTCAGGTTCAAGTGCTTCGGACCGGAGGCATCCGCCGTGATGTACGGCAGGTTGATTTCGGTCTGCTGCGAGCTAGACAGTTCGATCTTGGCCTTTTCAGCGGCTTCCTTCAGGCGTTGCAGCGCAAGTACGTCCTTGGACAGGTCGACGCCCTGGTCCTTCTTGAACTCACCGATGATGTAGTCGATGATGCGCTGGTCGAAGTCTTCGCCGCCCAGGAAGGTGTCGCCATTGGTCGACAGCACTTCGAACTGCTTCTCGCCGTCAACGTCGGCGATCTCGATGATCGAGATGTCGAACGTGCCGCCACCCAGGTCATACACGGCGATCTTGCGGTCGCCCTTTTCGTTCTTGTCCAGGCCAAAGGCCAGCGCGGCCGCGGTCGGCTCGTTGATGATGCGCTTGACGTCCAGGCCTGCGATGCGGCCAGCATCCTTGGTGGCCTGGCGCTGCGAGTCGTTGAAGTAAGCCGGCACCGTGATCACGGCTTCGGTCACCGGCTCGCCGAGGTAGTCTTCGGCGGTCTTCTTCATCTTGCGCAGCACTTCGGCGGACACCTGCGGCGGTGCCAGCTTCTGGTCGCGCACGGACACCCATGCGTCGCCGTTGTCGGCCTTGACGATGGTGTACGGCATCAGGCCGATGTCCTTCTGCACTTCCTTTTCTTCGAACTTGCGGCCGATCAGGCGCTTCACCGCATACAGGGTGTTGCGCGGATTGGTCACCGCCTGGCGCTTGGCAGGCGCACCCACCAGGATCTCGCCGTCTTCCATGTAGGCGATGATCGAAGGGGTGGTACGCGTGCCTTCGGCATTTTCGATCACCTTGGGCGTATTGCCTTCCATGATCGCGACGCAGCTATTGGTGGTACCGAGGTCGATACCGATGATCTTACCCATTATTCTCTCCTCTTGAGCCCCGCTATCCGCGGGGACTGCAATTCATCCTGAGGCCGAAATGTGGCCGTCCGGGGCCATTTCAAGGGCCAGAAGTGCAATTCCGACTAAATTCCTCGGCTTCTCCCTCTGATCAACGGCTGGCTGGCTGGCCAAGTTGAAGGGTGTTAGGAGACGTTGCGCGCCAAGCGTGGTTTTTGTGCTTCTTGCGTCATTTAAAACAGTGGCGGCTAACGGCCTCGCTGCCATAGGACATCGCTGCCCCCGCCGGCCCGGTTGAGCACGCGCGACAGTACGAACAGCAAGTCGGACAAGCGGTTCAGGTACTGGCGGGGCGCCTCGTTCAGGGCTTCTTGCGCGCCCAGCGCCACCAGCGCGCGCTCGGCGCGCCGGCACACCGTGCGGCACACATGCGCCACCGCCGCCGCCCGGCTGCCGCCCGGCAGGATGAACTCGGCCAGGCGTGGCAGGTTGGCATTGTAGTGATCCAGCCATTCGTCCAGTTGCAGCACCTGCTCGGGCTTGACCAGCACGTAGCCGGGGATGGAGAGCTCGCCGCCAAGGTCGAACAGATCGTGCTGGATATGCAGCAAAGCCGAGCGGACGTCGTCGGGCAGCATCTCGGTGAGCAGCACGCCAAGGTTCGAGTTGAGCTCGTCCACATCGCCGATGGCGGCAATGCGCAGGCTGTCCTTGCTGGTGCGGCTGCCGTCGCCAAGCCCGGTGGTGCCGGCATCTCCGGTGCGGGTGGCGATCTTGGAGAGGCGATGGCCCATGCGGGTCTCCTGCGTTGGCGAATCCAGCATTATGGCGCGCATCCGGCCCTTCGCGTGAGCGCGCAGCCCGGCGCTGCCCGGCGCCGGGTGGCGGTTGCGGCGCCCGCCCAGCGAGCCGCCCCGGGCGCGGCGTAGAATAACGGGATTCGCTTGATACGCTACCGGGTGCGATTGCCGGCGCCGTTCAGCGCGGCCTTGCCATGGCCGGCGCTGCGCGTCCCCGGCCCCCACAGACCCGCCGGAGACGCCATGAACCAACCCCTTCCCCACGCCGCACTGGTGCGCCAACCGCTGCCCGTCGCCGTGCGCGACGCGTTGCAGGCCCGCTTCGGCGAACGCTTCTCCACCTCCCCCGGTGTCTGCGACCACCACGGCCGCGACGAGTCGCCCTTCCCGCCGGCAGCGCCGGACGGCGTGGTCTTCGCCCACACCACCGAGGAAGTTGCCGAAGTGGCCCGCCTGTGCAACGAGCACCGTGTGCCGCTGATCGCCTACGGCGCCGGCTCCTCGCTCGAAGGCCACCTGCTGGCGGTAGCCGGCGGCATCAGCCTGGACCTGTCAGAGATGAACAAGGTGCTGTCGGTGCAACCCGAAGACCTGAACGTGACGGTGCAGCCGGGCGTGACCCGCAAGCAGCTGAACCAGGAAATCAAGGACTCCGGCCTGTTCTTCCCGATCGACCCGGGCGCCGATGCCTCGCTGGGCGGCATGTGCGCCACGCGCGCCTCCGGGACCAACGCGGTGCGCTACGGCACCATGCGCGAGAACGTGCTGGCGCTGACGGTGGTCACCGCCGACGGCCGCATCATCAAGACCGGTACCCACGCCCGCAAGTCCTCCGCCGGCTACGACCTGACCCGCCTGATGATCGGCAGCGAAGGCACGCTGGGCATCATCACCGAGGTGACGGTGCGGCTGTACCCGCAGCCCGAAGCCATCTCGGCGGCCATCTGCAGCTTCCCCAGCATGGGCAGCGCGGTACGGGCAACCATCGAGACCATCCAGCTGGGCGTGCCCGTTGCGCGCGTGGAGTTCGTCGACGCGCTGGCCATCCGCGCCATCAACCGGCACGACAACCTGTCCATGCCGGAGGCGCCGCACCTGTTCTTCGAATTCCATGGCACCGAGGCCGGCGTCAAGGAGCAGGCCGAGACCGTGCAGCAGATCGCCGCCGACAATGGTGGCCAGGGCTTCGAGTGGGCCACGCGGCCGGAAGACCGCAGCCGCCTGTGGAACGCGCGCCATACCGCTTACTTCGCCATGCTGCAGCTCAAGCCGGGCTGCAAGGCGGTGACCACCGACGTGTGCGTGCCGATCTCCCGCCTGGCCGATTGCGTGACCGAGACCGAGCGTGACCTCAACGCGTCCAGCCTGCCCTGCCCCATCGTGGGCCATGTGGGCGACGGCAACTTCCACGTCGCGATCCTCACCGACCCTGAGAAGCCCGAGGAGCTCGCCGAGGCCGAAACCATCAACCGGCGCATCGTGGAGCGCGCGCTGGCCATGGGCGGCACCTGCACCGGCGAGCACGGCGTGGGCCTGCACAAGATGGATTTCCTGGTCAGCGAGCACGGCGAAGACGCGCTCGACCTGATGCGCGCCATCAAGAACGCGCTCGACCCCAACCACATCCTCAACCCGGGCAAGATCTTCCGCCCGGTACGCTAAGGGCGCGCGCGCCATGGCATCCGTGTTCAACCGCGTCCCGCCGCTGCACCTGCTGATCGCGTTCGAAGCCGCCGCCCGGCTGGGCAGCTTCGCGCGCGCGGCCGAGGAGCTGTCGGTCACGCCCAGCGCGGTGTCGCACCGCATCAAGAACCTGGAGGAGCTGTGGGGCGAGGACCTGTTCGTGCGCGCCAACGCCGCGCTGCGGCTGACAGCCGCTGGCACGCGCTACCTGCGCAGTGTGCAGGATGCCCTCAAGGCGCTCAACGAACTGGCCCGGCCAGAGTACAACAAGCTGCGCACCCGCCTGCGCGTGGCAATCCCGCCCACCTTCGGCCGCCAGCACCTGGTGCCGCGCCTGCCCGAGTTCACGGCGCTGTACCCGCACATCGACACCGAACTGCACCTGGCCATCCCCTTCCTCGACGTGAAGGCGGAAGACACCGATGTGGAGATCCGCTATGGCACGGGGCGCTACCCCGACCTGAAAACCACCAGGCTGCTGGTCGAGCCCGTGTTCCCGGCCTGCGGGCGCGAATACTACGAGCGCATTGATGGCCGCGCCATCACCAGGCCCGAGCACCTGCACAACCTGGTGCTGCTGCGCAGCCCGCTGGAACCCTGGAAGCCCTGGTTCGAGACCGCCGGCCTGGACTGGCCCGAGCCCCAGACCGGCCCGCAGTTCAACGACATCGGCCTGATGCTCGAAGCCATCGCCTCCAACCAGGGCGTGGCGCTGGTGCGCCAGCGCATGGCCCGGCACTGGCTGTCGCTGGGCCAGATGGTGCGGCTGCTGGATATCGAATCGGTGTCGCCGCACGGCTACTACATCGTCGAGCGCGAACAGGCACCGCTCAAGCCGGAGGCGCGGTATTTCGTCGACTGGCTGCTCAGCCTGGACTGGTAGCACCGCCAAACCCAAACCTGAACCTCAACGAAGAGGAATCCTGCCAATGCTCGCCCTGAAGCTGTTACTGGTGCCCGGCTTCATCGCATGCATCTCCATGGCAGGCAAACGCTGGGGCCCCAGCGTGGCCGGCCTGCTGGCCGGCATGCCCGTGGTGGTTGGTCCGATCCTGTTCCTGATCGCGCTGGAACGTGGCGCGCCGTTTGCCGCAGCGGCGGCTACCAGCAGCCTCTGCGCCGTGTTCGCATCGGTCGCGTTCAGCTTGGCCTATGCATGGAGTTGCCGCCGGCACGGCTGGCCGCTGGCGCTGACGGCTGCCTTGGGTGCCTGGCTGGCCGCGGCGGCGTTGCTTGACAAGCTGCCCTTCTCACCCTTCACCGCTCTGGCCTTGGCGCTGCTCACGCTAGTCATCTGCCCGTCGCTCTTTCCGCTGCCCGGTCCCGCCGGGCGGGCGGCTCCCGTATCTCGCGCGGGGCTGCTGATGCGCATGCTGGCCGGTGCGGCACTGACGGTCGCGGTAACAACCCTGTCGGCATCGATCGGCTCCACCTGGAGCGGGCTGCTGGCCGTATTCCCCGTACTTGGCATTGTGCTGTCGGTGTTCTCGCACCGGGAAGCCGGCCCGGACTTCGTAGTCGCCTTGCTGACGTCGATGGCGGCAGGCTTGATTTCCTTTGTCGCGTTCTGTTTCACCTTGGCCGTGCTCTTGCCGCAAAGCACCATCGCGATCGCCTTTCCCATGGCAATCCTCGCGACGGCCGTTATCCAATGTGCAGTCAAGGTATATAGGGAACGACGCACCAGACTGCAGCCCGTGATTGCCGATCAGGAGCGCACATGATGCCCATGCAGATCCGCCTGCTCACCTCCGCCGATGCTAGCGCCTTCCAGGCACTGCGCCTCGCAGGCCTGCTGGAGGCGCCCGCTGCCTTCGGTTCCAGCTTCGAGGAAGAGCGTGACCGGCCGCTGGCCACCATCGCCGGCCGCCTTGAGGCAACGCCCGAAAAGGCCGTGATCGGCGCCTTTGAAGCCACCGGGGGCGGTACCGCGCTGGCCGGCGTGGTCGGGGTAATGCGCGAGGACAAGGCCAAGCAGCGCCACAAGGCGTTTATCTGGGGCATGTATGTGGCGCCGGGCTATCGCGGCCGGCGCCTCGGGCGGCAACTGATGGAACAGGCGTTGGCGGTGGCCACCGCCATGCCCGGGCTGCGCCAGGTCACGCTCTGCGTCAACCTCGTCAATGCGCCAGCGATTGCGCTCTATGAGGCCACGGGCTTCGTGCGCTACGGCGTGGAGCCGCAGGCGCTCTATGTGGCACCGGACTATCACGACAAGCTGGAAATGGTGCACATGCTGGCGCCGCGCGGACATTAAAGCGCCCTATTGCCGCCTTGCGCCTCGCCGGTGCTAAGCTGGATTGGTACCGGCCAGCCCGCGAGGATCCTGCCAGCCACCGCCCGCATGGCACGTTTCGGGCCCATGCCGTCATGAGCGATTTTGATCGGCCTGCCATGCGGAATTCACGTCGCCACGGGACTGCGCAGCCACCTGGCTGCGCTATAGTCCTTGCTCCCCACCCGCGCCCGCCCTGCCATGGCGTGCGCCGGCGGCCACAACAGGAGTTGCCATGAACGCCCCGCACGAAGTCTCACTGGTCGCCGACGACGCGCGCCGCAGCGCGTTGCTCGCCGGCCTGGCGAAAATCCTGCCCGACGCGGCGTTGTTGTGGAAACCCGAAGACACCGTGCCCTACGAGTGCGACGGCCTGGCGGCCTACCGCCAGGTGCCGATGGCCGTGGCGCTGCCCGACAACGAGGACCAGGTCTGCGCCATCCTGCGCCTGTGCCACTCGCTGCAGGTGCCCGTGGTGCCACGCGGCGCTGGCACCAGCCTGTCCGGCGGGGCCATGCCGATTGCTACCGGCCTGGTGCTGTCGCTGGCCAAGTTCAAGCGCATCGTCAGCGTGGACGTGCGTTCGCGCACCGCGGTGGTCCAGCCCGGCGTGCGCAATCTCGCCATCTCCGAGGCCGCCGCGCAGTACAACCTCTATTACGCCCCCGATCCGTCCTCGCAGATCGCCTGCACCATCGGCGGCAACGTCAGCGAGAATTCGGGCGGCGTGCATTGCCTGAAGTACGGCCTGACGGTGCACAACGTGCTGCGCGTGCGCGCCGTCACCATGGAGGGTGAAGTGGTGGAGTTCGGCTCGGAAGCGCCCGACGCGCCGGGGCTGGACCTGCTGGCCGCCGTGATCGGCTCCGAAGGCATGCTGGCGGTGGTCACCGAGGTGAGCGTCAAGCTGATCCCCAAGCCGCAGCTGGCGCAGGTGATCATGGCCAGCTTCGATGACGTGGCCAAGGGCGGCAACGCGGTGGCCGATGTGATCGGCGCCGGCATCATCCCGGCCGGGCTGGAGATGATGGACAAGCCCGCCACCGCCGCGGTCGAGGAATTCGTGCGCGCCGGCTACGACCTGGACGCCGCCGCCATCCTGCTGTGCGAGTCCGACGGTACGCCGGAAGAAGTGGCAGAGGAAGTGGAGCGCATGAGCGAGGTGCTGCGCGCGTCCGGCGCCAGCCGCATCCAGGTATCGCAAAGCGAGCCCGAACGGCTGCGCTTCTGGAGCGGGCGCAAGAACGCCTTCCCCGCCGCCGGGCGCATCTCGCCGGACTACTACTGCATGGACGGCACCATCCCGCGCAAGCATATCGGCACGCTGCTCAAGCGCATCGAGGAGATGGAGCGCAAGTACGGCCTGCGCTGCATGAACGTGTTCCACGCGGGCGACGGCAATATGCACCCGCTGATCCTGTTCGATGGTGCGGACCAGGACGAATGGCACCGCGCCGAGCTGTTCGGCTCCGACATCCTGGAGAGCTGCGTGGAGCTGGGCGGCACGGTGACCGGCGAGCACGGCGTGGGCGTGGAGAAGCTCAATTCCATGTGCGTGCAGTTCTCCGCGCAAGAACGTGAGCTGTTCTTTGGTGTCAAGGCGGCCTTCGACCCGGCGCGCCTGCTCAACCCCGACAAGGCCATCCCCACGCTGGCGCGCTGCGCCGAGTACGGCCGCATGCATGTGAAGCGCGGCCTGCTGCCGCACCCTGACCTGCCGCGATTCTGAACATGGCCGCTCCAAACGCCACGCAACGCGCCCGCAGCAGCGCGCAAACCCGCCAGCGCCTGGGCAAGCCCGAATCCGGCTGGCGCGAGCGCTGGTACACCATCATCTTCGAGGCCGACACGCGCAACGGACAGCTGTTCGACATCACTCTGCTGCTGGCCATCGTGGCCAGCGTGCTGATTGTGATGTTTGACAGCCTGCCGGCGGTAAACCTGCGGCTGGGCCGCGTGTTCACGGTGCTCGAGTGGCTGTTCACGCTGTTGTTTACCGCCGAATACCTGATGCGCATCGTGGTGGTGCGCCGCCCCTTGCGCTATGTGTTCAGCTTCTTCGGCGTGGTCGATTTCCTGTCGATCATCCCCACGTGGCTCGCCTTCTTCGTGCCCGAGCTGGCGTTCCTGATCGACGTGCGCCTGCTGCGGCTGCTGCGCGTGTTCCGGATCCTCAAGCTGACGGTGTATTTCGAGGAGGCGCAGATCCTGTACCGAGCGCTGGCCAACAGCCGGCGCAAGATCTTCGTCTTCCTTGGCACGGTGTTCATCATCACCGTGATCCTCGGCACCGTGATGTATGTGGTGGAAGGCCCGCAGCACGGCTTCACCAGCATCCCGGTGAGCATGTACTGGGCGGTGGTGACGCTGACCACCACCGGCTTCGGCGACATGGTGCCCAAGACGCCGCTGGGCCAGTTCATCACCTCGCTGACCATCCTGCTGGGCTACGGCATCATCGCCTTCCCCACCGGCATCGTGGGCGCCGAGCTGGCCGCCAGCATCATGAAGCGGCCGCTGACCACGCGCAGTTGCAGCCACTGCCTGACGCAAGGCCACGATCCCGACGCCGGCTACTGCAAGCACTGCGGCAGCGAGCTGCCGCCTTACCAGGGCGAAGACAAGGGCGAGGGCGAACGCGAACGCGAGCCGGCAGGCTTGCGCGCAAGCGCCGCGACGCCACCTCGCCGTCCCACTTCTTCCGCCTGACTTAGTTCACGCCGACACCCGCCCGCCACCATGCCAGCCACGCCAGCAGATCCGCAAGCCACCCTCACAGCCTTTCGCGATGCCATCCGGCATGCCACCGGCACGCGCGCGCCGCTGCGCCTGCGCGGCGGCGGCAGCAAGGATTTCTACGGCCAGCACGTGCAAGGAACCCTGCTCGACACGCGCGCCTACAGCGGCATCGTCGACTACGACCCGCCCGAGCTGGTGATCACCGCGCGCTGCGGCACGCCGCTGGCGCAGATCGAGGCGGCGCTGGCCGAGCGGCGCCAGATGCTGGCGTTCGAGCCGCCGCATTTCAGCACCGGCGCCGATGGCAGCGACGTGGCCACGATCGGCGGCGCCGTGGCCGCCGGCCTGTCCGGCCCGCGCCGGCAGGCGGTGGGCGCGTTGCGTGACTTTGTGCTGGGCACACGCGTGATGGATGGCCGTGGCGACGTCCTGAGCTTTGGCGGCCAGGTCATGAAGAACGTAGCCGGCTATGACGTCTCGCGGCTGATGTCCGGGTCGCTCGGCACGCTAGGGCTGATCCTGGAAGTCTCGCTCAAGGTGCTGCCGGTGCCCTTCGACGACGCCACGCTGCGTTTTGCGCTGGACGAGGCTGCGGCGCTCGATCGCCTCAACGACTGGGGCGGCCAGCCCCTGCCGATTGCCGCTTCGGCCTGGCACGACGGCGTGCTGCACCTGCGCCTGTCGGGCGCGGCGGCCGCGCTGCGCGCCGCGCGCGCGCGGCTTGGCGGCGAAGCCGTGGACGCCGCGCAAGCCGATGCATTGTGGCGCGCACTGCGCGAGCACAGCCACGCCTTCTTTGCCCCGGTGCAAGCGGGCCGGGCACTGTGGCGCATTGCCGTGCCAACCACCGCCGCGCCGCTGGCGCTGCCTGGCGGGCAACTGATCGAATGGGGCGGCGGCCAGCGCTGGTGGCTGGGCGGCAGCGACAGCGCGGCCGACAGCGTCATCGTGCGCGCCGCGGCCAAGGCGGCCGGCGGCCACGCCACGCTGTTCCGCAACGGCGACAAGTCCGTGGGCGTGTTCACGCCGCTGTCCGCGCCGGTGGCTGCCATCCATCAGCGGCTCAAGGCGACGTTCGACCCCGCCGGCATCTTCAACCCGCAGCGCATGTACGCCGGCCTCTGAGCCACGGGCCGCACCGCACCACACCGCATCGATCCCCAGCCAAGGCACCGGAGAGTCCCCGAACCATGCAAACCACACTGGCCGAATTCCTGCGCGATACGCCCGACGGCGAAGAAGCCAAGTCCATCGTCGGCAAATGCGTGCATTGCGGCTTCTGCACCGCGACCTGCCCCACCTACCAGTTGCTCGGCGACGAGCTGGACGGCCCGCGTGGCCGCATCTACCTGATGAAGCAGGTGCTGGAGGGCCAGCCCGTCACGCAAAGCACACGCCTGCACCTGGACCGCTGCCTGACCTGCCGCAACTGCGAATCCACCTGCCCCTCGGGCGTGAAGTACGGCCGTCTGGTCGACATCGGCCGCAAGGTGGTAGATGACCGCCTGGAGGCCCAAGGCATCCAGCGCCCGGCGCGCGAGCGTTTTGCGCGGTGGGCGCTGCGCGAGACCATGACGCGCCCGGCGCTGTTCGGCACGGCCATGCGCATGGGGCAGCGCGTGCGCCCGCTGTTGCCGCAGGCGCTGCGCAACAAGGTGCCGCAGGCGGTCGACGCCGGCGCTTGGCCGCGCACCACGCATGCGCGCAAGATGCTGTTGCTCGACGGCTGCGTGCAGCCCTCGATGTCGCCCAACATCAATGCCGCCACGGCGCGTGTATTCGACCGCCTTGGCGTGCAACTGGTGATGGCGCGCGAGGCCGGTTGTTGCGGCGCCGTGCGCTATCACACCGGCGACCACGACGGCGGCCTCGACAATATGCGGCGCAATATCGACGCCTGGTGGCCGGCGGTGCAAGCCGGCGCGGAGGCCATCGTGATGACGGCTTCGGGCTGCGGCGTGATGGTCAAGGAATACGGGCACCTGCTGCGCAACGATGCCCGCTATGCCGATCGCGCGCGCCAGATCTCGGCGCTGACCAAGGATTTGTCGGAACTGCTGCCGAACTTCGCCGACGCCCTGCAGGACGCTGCCGCCGAGGCAGGAAGCAGCAAAGGCGCCAACGGCCAGCGCGTGGCCTACCATGCGCCCTGCACGCTGCAGCACGGCCAGCAGATCCGCGGCAAGGTGGAAGCCCTGCTGACGGGCCTGGGCGTGGACGTCAAGCTCTGTGCCGACAGCCACCTGTGCTGTGGCTCCGCAGGCACGTACTCGGTGCTGCAGCCCGCTTTGTCCTATCGGCTGCGCGACGAGAAGCTCGCCAATCTGCAGGCCTTGAAGCCTGAGGCCATCGTCTCGGCGAATATCGGCTGCATCACGCACCTGCAAAGCGGCACCGGCACGCCGGTGATGCACTGGATCGAGCTGGTGGACCGCATGCTGGGGTAAGTACCCCCGAAGTGCTGGCCGAAGCAGACAAGTCAGGCCAAGGCCGCGCGCCATGACGACGGCTGCCTCTCCCACAAGTGGGAGAGGAGAGCAAACCCGCTGCAGGAAGAGGCCGCTCCGGGTTACCATGCGAGGGCTCCAATCCCGGCCGTCCCCGCACCCGCATGCTCCAGACCTTCGCCATCCTGCTGGTTTTCCAATCCGTCGGGGAAGCGCTCAGCTATTCCCTGAGCCTGCCCGTGCCCGGGCCGGTGATCGGCATGATCCTGCTGTTCGGCTGGCTCACGTTCGACGACCGGCTGCTGCCGGTGATCCAGGGGACCACGTCCGAGCTGCTCAAGCACTTGTCGCTGCTGTTTGTGCCGGCCGGCGTCGGCATCATGGTGCATGCGCACCGCATCGGCGGGGAGTGGCTGCCGATCGTGGTGGCGCTGGTGGTGTCCACCTGGCTGGCGATCGCCACCACCGCGCTGGTGGCACGCGCGCTGATGGGCAAGCCCCGGCCGCCTGAGGATGCCGGCGCGCAAGCCGGTTCGGGAGAACAAGCATGACGCCGCGCCTGAACGAGATCTGGGTCTATCTGGCGGCCAGCCCGCTGCTCGGCCTGACCGCTACCTTGCTGGCCTATGTCTTCGCGTTCCGCGTCTATGAGCGCGCGCGCTTCTCGCCGCTAGCCAATCCCGTGATGATCGCGGTCGCCATCCTGGTCACGCTGCTGACAGTAACCGGCACGCCGTACAAGACCTATTTCGATGGCGCGCAGTTCGTCCACTTCCTGCTCGGGCCCGCCACCGTCGCGCTGGCAGTGCCGCTCTACATGCAGCTGCCCAAGTTGCGCAAGCATGTGTTCCCGCTGCTGGGCGGGCTGCTGGCGGGATCGCTGGTGGCGGTGGTATCGGCCGTGGGCATCGCCTGGCTGCTGGGCGCTTCGCCCGAGACCATGCGCTCGCTCGCGCCCAAGTCGGTCACCATCCCGATCGCCATGGGCGTGGCCGAGAAGATCGGTGGCCTGCCCTCGCTGACCGCCGTGCTGGTGATGGCCACCGGCATCATCGGCGCGGTCAGCGCCACCAAGCTGCTGAACCTGCTGCGCATTTCCGACTACACCGTGCGCGGCTTCGCCACCGGCGTGGCAGCGCACGGCATCGGCACCGCGCGCGCCTTCCAGGTCAACCAGGAGGCCGGCGCCTTCGCCGCGCTCGGCATGGGCCTGAACGGCGTGCTGACCGCCGTGATGGTGCCGATGCTGGCGGCGTGGATGCCGCGCTGATCCCTGCTGACAGGACGTTGTCAGGAGCCCTCGCGCATGATCCGTCTCTCCATCACCCCTCCCCTGAGAGAGACCATCATGAGCGGACTAATCAACTGGCTTGAAATTCCTGTCGCGGACATGGCCCGCGCCATCCGGTTCTACGAGCAGGCCTTCGAGACCACCCTCAAGCGCGAAACCATGGCGCAGGTCGACATGGCTATCTTTGCCAACCATGAGCCTGGCGGCGCACTGGTAGCCGGCGAGGGCTTCCGCCCTTCGGCCGACGGCTGCCTGCCTTACCTACACACGCCGCAACTCACGGCGCTGCTGGCGCGTGTTACCGCGGCCGGCGGCAAGACCGTGTTCGGCCCGCTGCAGTTGCCTGGCGATATCGGCCATATCGCGCATATCATCGACAGCGAAGGCAATCGCGTCGGCCTGCATCAGCCACTGGTAGGATAGCCGGCCACCGCGACCGTTTTACCAATACCCGCATAGCACCAAGATGAAGCCTCGATGAGCCGCCGCGCCGACCGCCTTTTCCAGATCGTCCAGGTACTGCGCGGGCGCCGCCTCACCACGGCGGCGCTGCTGGCGCAGCGGCTCGGGGTGTCCGAGCGCACGGTGTACCGGGACATCCAGGCGCTGTCGCTGTCGGGCGTGCCGGTCGAGGGCGAAGCGGGCATCGGCTACCGGTTGCGGGCCGACTATGACGTCCCTCCGCTGATGTTTACCGCGATCGAAGTCGAAGCGATGGTGGCCGGGCTGCGCCTGCTCAAGGCCTGGGGCGGCGGGGCGCTGGCCGCCGCGGCCGATCCCGCGCTGGAAAAGCTGGTGGCGGCGCTACCGCCCGCGCGGCGTCATGCGGCGCAGCAAAGCCGCGTGTTCGCCCCCGAATTCGTCAACCTGCCGCAGGTGCGCGACGCCTTTGACGTGGTGCATGGCGCCATGAACGCGCAACGCCTGCTGCGCCTGGACTACACCGACGCGCAGCAGCGCGCCACCGACCGCATCGTGCAGCCGCTGGGCCTGTTCTTCTGGGGCAATAGCTGGCTGCTGGCCGCCTGGTGCGCCACGCGCACCGACTATCGCAGCTTCCGCCTAGACCGCTGCCGCGGCATCGTCATGCTGGAAGACCGCTTCCACGAAACCCCCGACCGCTCGCTCAACGGCTTCCTGCGTGCAGTGCAGCACACCAGCGGCTAGCCGGCCTGTCGGGTGATCGGCTGACCGGCTGATTCGGGACGCGCCCTACGCCGACTCGGCCAGCAGCGTCTCGATGTCGCGCTTGATATCCTCGGGCTTGGTGGTGGGCGCGTAGCGCTTGAACACCGTCCCGTTGCGGCGCAGCAGGAACTTGGTGAAGTTCCACTTGATCGCTTCCAGGCCAAGCACGCCCGGCTTCTCCGAGGTCAGCCAGCGATACAGCGGATGCGCGTTATCTCCCTTGACGTCGATCTTGCCGAACATCGGGAAGGTGACATGGAAGCGCGACTCGCAAAACTGGCCGATTTGCGCGGCGTCGCCCGGCTCCTGCTTGCCGAACTGGTTGCAGGGAAAACCCAGCACTTCAAGGCCGCTGGCCGCGTACTGGTCCTGCAGCGCCTGCAGGCCGGCATATTGCGGCGTAAAGCCGCACTCGCTGGCCGTGTTCACGATCAGCAGCACCTTGCCGCTGAATTGCGACAGCGGCACCGGCAGGCCGGCCAGGGAGCTGGCCTCGAACTGGTAGACATTGCTCATGACAGAATCCTCGGGTGACACGGCGGTGGAGGCGATGCGCGCCCGCCGCCGGACAGTGTACTTGGCGTACGTTGCCGTGAGTGCTCAGATCACGTTCAGGTGTTCGGTGCCGGCGCCCAGGTCGGTCTCGCGGTCCATGGTGCCGTGCAGCTTGATCATCAAGCGCAGGTCGTTGAGGGAGTCGGCATTGCGCAGCGCGTCTTCGTAGGTGATCTTGCCAGCCTCGTAGAGATCAAAGAGCGCCTGGTCGAACGACACCATGCCCTGCTCGCGCGATTTCTTGATGACTTCCTTGAGCGCATGGATCTCGCCCTTGAAGATCAGGTCGGCCACCAGCGGCGTGCCGAGCATGATCTCCACTGCCGGCACCCGGCCCTTCTGCCCCTTGCGCGGCAACAGGCGCTGCGACACCATCGCCTTCAGGTTGAGCGACAGGTCGATCAGCAACTGCTGGCGCTTTTCCTCGGGGAAGAAGTTGACCACGCGATCGATGGCCTGGTTGGCATTGTTGGCGTGCAGCGTGGCCAGGCACAGGTGGCCCGTTTCCGCGTACTGCATCGCGTACTCCATGGTTTCCCGATCGCGGATTTCGCCGATCAGGATCACGTCGGGCGCCTGGCGCAGCGTGTTCTTCAGCGCCACGTGCCAGGAGTCGGTATCGATGCCGACCTCGCGCTGCGTGACGATGCAGTTCTGGTGCGCGTGCACGTATTCGATCGGGTCCTCGATGGTGATGATGTGCCCGTACGAATGCGCGTTGCGGTGATCGAGCATGGCCGCGAGCGAGGTCGACTTGCCCGAGCCGGTGGCGCCGGTGACGATCACCAGTCCGCGCTTTGACATCACGATGTCATGCAGCGCGGGCGGCAGGTCGAGGTCTTCCACCGAAGGAATGCGCGTATTGATGGTACGCACCACCATGCCCGCCTTGCCCTGCTGGATGAACGCTGAGACGCGAAAGCGCCCGGCGTTGGGCACGGAGATGGCGAAGTTGCACTCGCGGCTGCCGTCGAACTCGCCCGCCTGCCGCTCGTTCATGATGGAGCGCACCAGGCCGAGCGCCTGGGTCGGGTTGAGCGGCTGCTGCGAGACTGGCGTGATCTTGCCATCGACCTTGATGGCCGGCGGAAAATCGGCGGTGATGAACAGGTCCGAGCCACGGTTGCCCACCATCAGCTCGAGCAGGTCGTTGATGTACTTGGCAGCGGATTCGCGATCGAGCATGGCAGTGTCCTGGTTCGGATGCGGCGGACTCGCCTCAGCCCGTGAATGAGTCGGGGTTCTTGGCAATGGCGCGCGCATCGTTGTAGTTGATGATGCCGCGCTTGATCAGGTCCGACAGGCACTGGTCCAGCGTCTGCATGCCAAGTCCGCTGCTGGTCTGCATCATCGAGTACATCTGCGCGATCTTGTTCTCGCGGATCAGGTGGCGGATCGCTGGTGTGGCGATCATGATCTCGTGGGCCGCCGTGCGGCCGTTGCCGTCGCGCGTCTTGAGCAGCGTTTGCGAAATCACCGCTTCCAGCGATTCCGACAACATGGTGCGCACCATGTCTTTTTCTTCGGGCGGGAACACGTCGACAACCCGGTCGATGGTCTTGGCCGCCGAGCTCGTGTGCAGCGTGGCAAACACCAGGTGGCCCGTTTCGGCCGCGGTCAGCGCCAGGCGGATGGTTTCCAGGTCGCGCAGCTCACCCACCAGCACCACGTCGGGATCCTCACGCAGCGCGGAGCGCAGGGCGTTGGCGAAGGAATGCGTGTGCGGCCCCAGCTCGCGCTGGTTGATCAGGCTCTTCTTGGACGTGTGCACGAACTCGATCGGGTCCTCCACCGTGAGGATGTGGCCCATGTCCTGATCGTTGCGGTGGTCCACCATCGCAGCCAGCGTGGTGGACTTGCCCGAGCCGGTCGGGCCGGTCACCAGCACCAGGCCGCGCGGCTTCATGCACAGGTCAGCGAATACCGCCGGCGCGCGCAGGTCTTCCAGCGACAGTACCTTGGAAGGAATGGTCCGGAACACGGCGGCGGCGCCGCGCTGCGTGTTGTAGGCATTGACCCGGAAACGCGAGAGGCTGGCGATCTCGAAGGAAAAGTCGATTTCCAGCCGTTCCTCATATTGCTTGCGCTGGGTGTCGCTCATGATGTCGTACACCATGGCGTGGACATCCTTGTGGCCCATCGCGGCCACATTGATGCGGCGCATATCGCCGTGGATACGCACCATCGGCGGCATGTCTGCCGAGAGATGGAGATCGGACGCCTTGTTCTTGACGGCGAAAGCTAATAGCTGCGCGATGTCCATCTATAATGACCCCACCCTTTTTGTCGTACTTTTGTTGTACTTCTTGATATGTTCGCCGGATTATGTCTGTAATCGCCGCCAACTTGCAAGCCGTCAACCGGCGCGTCGCGGCAGCCGCACAACAGGCCGGGCGGCCGGCCGGTGAAGTCACGCTTCTGGCGGTTTCGAAGACCTTCCCCGCCGCCGCCGTGCAGGCTGCGTTCGACGCCGGCCAGCGCGCCTTTGGCGAGAACTACGTGCAGGAGGGCGTGGACAAGATTGCGCAGCTTGGCGATTTGCGCGACCAGATAAGCTGGCACTTTATCGGCCCCCTGCAAAGCAACAAGACGCGTGTCGTGGCCGAACGGTTCGACTGGGTCCATGCCATCGACCGCCTGCGCATCGCCGAGCGGCTGTCAGCGCAGCGGCCCGCCGGCATGGCGCCGTTGCAGGTCTGCCTGCAGGTCAATATCAGCGGCGAAGCCAGCAAGAGCGGCGTCGCGCCAGACGAAGTGCCCGCGCTGGCACGCGCCGTAGCGGCGCTGCCCGGGTTGCGGCTGCGCGGCCTGATGGCCATTCCGGAGCCGCAGAGCGATATGGAGGCCCAGCGCCGGCCGTTTGCCGCGCTGCGCGCCCTGGCCGACACCTTGCGCGCCGCCGGGCTCGATGTGGACACGCTCTCGATGGGCATGTCCGCCGACATGGAGGCCGCCATTGCCGAGGGCGCTACCGTGGTGCGCATCGGCACCGCCATTTTCGGCGCACGCGACCATGCCACGGCACCCGAGGCGACACAGGCCAGGCCGGCCTGAACGCCGGCCCCCTTCTTCCCAGACGATTCCAGACGATTCCCAGCAAGAGACCGATATGCTCAAGACTCTCACCTTTGGTTTCCTCGGCGGCGGCAATATGGCCACCGCCCTGATCGGCGGCCTGATCGCCCGGGGCGTGCCAGCCACCTCGATCCGCGTGGTCGATCCGTTCGATGAAGCGCAGGCGCGCCTGCGGCGCGACCTCGGGGTGCATGCGGCAGGCGCGCCCGACACCGCCTTTGGCAAGAGCGATGTGCTTGTGCTGGCGGTCAAGCCGCAGCAGTTCCGCGAAGCGGCGGCAGCGCTGCTGCCGCACCTGGGCGACAGCCTGATCGTGAGCGTGGCCGCCGGCATCCGCCTGGCCGACATGCAGCGCTGGTTCGGCGGGCGCACCCGCCTGGTGCGCGCCATGCCCAACACCCCGGCGCTGGCCGGCATGGGCATGACCGGCCTGGCAGCGGTAGCCGGGCTGGCGCAGCAAGACCGCGACATCGCCAGCGCGCTGGCCGAAGCCGTGGGCAAGTGCGAGTGGGTGGAAGGCGACGCGCAGATCGACGCAGTGACCGCCATCTCCGGCAGCGGTCCGGCCTACGTCTTCTACTTCATCGAAGCCATGGAGAAAGCGGCCGTCGAACTCGGCCTGAGCGCCGCGCAAGGGCGCGCGCTGGCGGTGGAAACCTTCCGCGGCGCCGCGGCCCTGGCTGCCCAGTCGGAAGAGCCGGTCAGCCTGCTGCGCGAGCGCGTGACCTCAAAGGGCGGCACCACCTACGCCGCGCTCACCGCCATGCAAGCCGCCGGTATCGGCGAAGCCTTCGTCAAGGCCATGCGCGCCGCCGCTGAACGCGCGACGGAAATGGGCGCGGAGTTTGGCAAGGACTGAGTGAGGTGCGTCTTTTCCCGCCGCGCGGGAGAGGACGCAAAGCGCCAGGACGCCTGAGCGCAGCGTCAGCGCAACGCGTAAGCTGCCGCCACCCCGGCAAACACACAAGCACCCAGCCAGTTGTTGTGCCGGAACGCGGCAAAGCACTTCATGCGATCCCGCTCGCGGATCAACGTGTAGTGATACGCCGCGCATCCCGCCGCCGCCGCCAGCCCGATCCAGTACGGCCAGCCCAGCCCGAACTGCGTACCGGCCCAGGCCATCAGCCCCAGGAACACCGCATAGCAGATCATGATGGCGGCGACATCGAACCGCCCGAACGTGATGGCCGACGTCTTCATGCCGAGCAGCAAGTCATCGTCGCGGTCCACCATGGCGTAGGCGGTATCGTAGGCCACCGCCCAGAACACATTGGCCAGCAGCATCACCCACGCCACCACTGGCACATGGTCCTGCACCGCGGCGAACGTCATCGGGATGCCAAAGCCGAAAGCAATGCCAAGGTAGGCCTGCGGGATGGCAAAGAACCGCTTGAAGAACGGATAGGTACCGGCAAGCACGGCCCCGACCACCGCCAGCCACTTGGTAAACCCATTGAGTGGCGTGATCAGCGCGAAGGCTGCCAGCGCCAGCACCACCGCCACCGCCACGGCCTCCCACGCGGCGATCTTGCCCGCGGTCAAGGGCCGCTCCTTGGTGCGCTTGACGTGTTTGTCGAAGTCGCGGTCGGCCCAGTCGTTCATGGCGCAGCCGGCAGAGCGCATCAGGAAGGTGCCGATGAAGAAGATCCAGAACAGGCTCCACACCGGCTGGCCGCCCGAGGCCATCCACAGTGCCCACAGCGTGGGCCACAGCAGCAGCAGCGTGCCGATGGGCTTGTCGATGCGCACCAGGCGCGCGTACAGGGCTAAGCGTTCAAACATGGCAAGGGGCCGCGGCGCGGGGTCGGGCAAGGCAATGGCATTCAACGAAAAACGCGCCGCGACCCGGTCAGGGCGCGGCGCGCATGGCCGGCAGCACACCAAGGCCGCCGGTGGCGTCGATCAGGGCATCAGGCCAGCATCGAGCGCAGCATCCACGCGGTTTTTTCATGCGTCTGCATGCGCTGGGTCAGCAAGTCGGCGGAGGGCTCGTCGCCGGCGGCGTCGATGGCCGGGAACAGCGAGCGCGCGGTGCGCACCACGGCTTCCTGGCCTTCGACCAGCTTGCGGATCATCTCGGTGGCTTCGGGCACGCCCTCTTCCTCCGGGATCGACGACAAGCGGGCGTATTCCTTGTAGGTGCCCGGCGCCGGGTAGCCCAGCGCGCGGATACGCTCGGCGATCGAGTCCACGGCGAGCGCCAGCTCGGTGTATTGCGTCTCGAACATCAGGTGCAAGGTGTTGAACATCGGACCCGTGACGTTCCAGTGGAAATTATGGGTCTTGAGGTAGAGCGTGTAGGTATCCGCCAGCAACTTGGACAGGCCTTCCGCGATCTTCTTGCGTTCTTTGTCGGAAATGCCGATGTTCACGGTCATCTCATTCTTCTTTGCCATGATAGGTACGCTCCAGTCTGGGGTGGCTCTGACAACTGCCGCGCCACGGGACGCGGCACAACCCGCACATTATGGCATCACCCGGTAAAGGCGGACAAACCCGTGGCTGCGTCCAGGAACATCGCGAGCGCGCCCAGCGCGACCACCGCCAGCCCGATCTCCGTGCGCCACAGCCTGCGCTGCAGGCGCGCCGCATCTGCGCGGCGTGGGCGGTCGTGGGCAACGTGCTGCAACTGCTGAAATTCGCTGACGAACAGTCTGAACATGGCCATGATGGTTCTCCGTGCCGGGCTTTCCAGGTGGCCCCGGCTCGGGGCCACCCGCACTGCCCTGCTTCATTGCTTGCGCATTACTTCAGGTCGAGCGCGCGCTTGACGCCCTCGCCATAAGCCGGATCGGCCTTGGTGAAGTGCTCCAGCTGCGCCCGCACGATGCTTTCCGGCACGCCCTGCATGGCCGCCGCAATGTTCGCGTAAAGACGCTGGCGCTGGCCTTCGTCGAACAGGCGGAACAGCGCGCCGGGCTGGCTGTAGTCATCGCTGTCGACACGATGGTCGAAGCGGTCGGCCGCGCCATCCAGGGCCAGGGGCGGCTCGATGGCGCGCTCGCTGGCGGCGTAGGCGCCCTCGCGGTTCGGCTCGTAGTTGAGCTTGCCGCCCTGGTTGCCGTCCACGCGCATCGCGCCATCGCGGTGGAAGGTATTGTGGAACGGGCACTTGGGCGCGTTCACCGGGATCTGGTTGTGGTTCACGCCCAGGCGGTAGCGCTGCGTGTCGCCGTACGAGAAGAGCCGGCCCTGCAGCATCTTGTCGGGCGAGAAACCGATCCCCGGCACGATGTTGGAGGGGTTCATCGCCACCTGCTCCACCTCGGCGAAGTAGTTGTCCGGGTTGCGGTTGAGCTCCAGCACGCCCACGTCGATCAGCGGATAGTCCTTGTGCGGCCACACCTTGGTGAGGTCGAACGGGTTGATATGGTACTTGGCCGCATCGGCTTCGGGCATGACCTGCACGCGCACGTTCCAGCGCGGGAAGTTGCCGCGCTCGATGTTCTCGAACAGGTCGCGCTGCGCGCTCTCGCGGTCGCCCGCCACCACCTTGGCTGCCTCTTCGTTGGTCCAGTTGGCGATGCCCTGCTGCGACTTGAAGTGGAACTTTACCCAGAAACGCTCGTTGGCCGCATTGATGAACGAGAAGGTATGCGAGCCGAAACCGTGGATCTGGCGATAGTTCTGCGGCAGGCCGCGGTCGCTCATCAGTATGGTGACCTGGTGCAGCGATTCCGGATGGCGCGACCAGAAATCCCACACGGCAATCGGGTCGCGCAGGTTGGTGCGCGGATTGCGTTTTTGCGTGTGGATGAAATCCGGGAATTTCAGCGGGTCGCGCACGAAGAACACCGGCGTGTTGTTGCCCACCACGTCCCAATTGCCTTCATCGGTGTAGAACTTGACCGAGAACCCGCGCACATCGCGCTCGGCGTCGGCGGCGCCACGCTCGCCGGCCACCGTGGAGAAGCGGATGAAGATCGGCGTCTCCTTGCCTACGCTGGCAAAGACCGAGGCCTTGGTGAAACGCGAGATGTCATGGGTGAGCGTGAACTTGCCGTGCGCGCCCGAGCCCTTGGCGTGCACGCGCCGCTCGGGGATGACTTCGCGGTCGAAGTGAGCGAGCTTCTCCAGGAACCACACGTCTTGCAGCAGCATCGGGCCGCGCGGGCCTGCGGTCTGCGAATTCTGGTTGTCGGCTACCGGCGCGCCGGCGGCGGTGGTGAGAGTGTCCTTGTTCTTGCTCATCTTGGCCTCATTTTTCTTGGGGGTGGAACGGGGAGCCTGGCTGGGGCGGGCTGCGGCAAAGCCGCGGGGAAATGTCAGTACACCGTGGCGTAACAGGCCAGGCAGTCGGCCATGCGGCCGGCCAGTGCGCTCAGGAGATCGCCGGCGGCAGTCAAGCTGGGTGTTTCGCCTTTCATGTGCGACTCCTTGTGGATGACAACGCGCAATGCGCCGATGCATGAAGTCTACGGAAAAGCTATTGAATTTCAAATTCAATTATTTTTAACTATGAAATAGAGCATGCCTATTCCTGCCTGCGCGCCAGCCTGGCATGGGGCAAAGACACGGTGAAGCCAGAAAAATCGAGGGGGAGAAAAAACAAGGCAGGGCAAAGCCTGCCGCCGGCGCGGAGCGCCGGCAGGCAGGGCGCGCTCAGGCGGCTTCAGCCAGTTCCTTGGCGGCCAGCATGCTGACGCCAGGCAAGTCGCAGGCAGCCACCGCGCGGCGCAACGCTTCCATGGCCGGCAGGCGGGTAAAGCTCTTGCGCCAGGCCAGCACCACGCGCCGGTCGGGCACGGGATCGGTAAAGGGCACGTAGGCCAGCAGGTCATTCTTGTTGGGCTTCAGGTCCGGCACCGAAGTCCGCGGCAGCACCGTGATGCCAACGCCACTTGCCACCATATGGCGGATGGTTTCGAGCGAGGAGCCTTCGAAGGTCTTCTGGATGCCGTCGGCCGCCTGCGAGAAGCGCGATAGCTCCGGGCACACGCCCAGCACCTGGTCGCGGAAGCAATGCCCACTGCCCAGCAACAGCATGGTTTGCTGCTTGAGTTCGTCGGGATCCACCTTCCCGGCATGCTCCAGATGGTGGCCACGCGGCACCGCCACGACGAAGGGCTCGTCATACAGCGGCTGCACGGTCAGCCCGGAATCGGCAAAGGGCTCGGCCATGATGGCGCAATCGATCTCGCCCTGCTTGAGCAGCTCGATCAGTTTGACCGTGTAGTTCTCCTGCAGCATCAGCGGCATCTGCGGCACGGTCTGGATCATTTCCTTGACCAGCGTGGGCAGCAGGTAGGGCCCGATGGTGTAGATCACGCCAAGGCGCAGCGGCCCGGCCAGCGGGTCCTTGCCCTGCTTGGCGATCTCGCGGATGGCCATGGTCTGCTCCAGCACGCGCTGGGCCTGCGCCACGATCTGCTCGCCGATCGGCGTCACCGAGACTTCGGACGTGCCGCGCTCGAAGATCTGCACATTGAGTTCGTCTTCCAGCTTCTTGATCGCCACCGACAGCGTCGGCTGCGACACGAAGCAGGCTTCGGCCGCCCGGCCGAAATGGCGCTCGCGCGCGACCGCGACGATGTACTTGAGTTCGGTGAGCGTCATGACTTATCAATTTTCGTTAATCGATAGATTTTACCTTCGATTCGACGTTCTGTCAGAGATGACAGGCAAAGCGGCGCAGGCGATACCTGACCGTCTGCATCAGGTGAGCCCCCACCGTCACATCAGGCCTTCAGGTAATGCTCCCTGCCACCCAGCCAGCGCAGCAGGTGCGCTTCTACCGCCTCCGGAAAGCGCGCCAGCATCAGCTCGGCTGCCTCCTGGGCATAGTCGACCAGCCAGGCGTCGGTGTTGAGATCGGCGAAACGCAGCATCGCCTCGCCGGACTGGCGCGCGCCGAGAAACTCGCCGGGACCGCGTATCTGCAGGTCGCGCCGGGCGATCTCGAAGCCGTCGGTGGTCTCGCGCATAGTTGCCAGGCGCTCGCGCCCGGTCGGCGACAGCGGCGCCTGGTACATCAGCAGGCAGACCGATTCCGCGCTGCCTCGCCCTACCCGGCCACGCAACTGGTGCAGCTGCGCCAGGCCGAAGCGCTCGGCATGCTCGATCACCATCAACGAGGCGTTGGGCACGTCCACCCCCACCTCGATCACGGTGGTGGCTACCAACACCTGCAGCCGGTTGGCGGTAAAGTCTTCCATCACCGCGGCTTTCTCTGCCGGTGGCAGGCGCCCGTGCACCAGTCCCACCTTGAGCTCAGGCAAGGCGGCGACCAGCGTTTCATAGGTTTCCACCGCGGTCTGCAGCTGCAGCGCCTCGCTCTCTTCGATCAGCGGGCAGACCCAGTAGACCTGGCGGCCATCGGCGGCGGCGTGGTGCACGCGCGCGATCACCTCGTCGCGGCGCGCGTCGTTGACCAGCCGGGTCACCACCGGAGTGCGCCCGGGCGGCAATTCGTCGATCACCGAGACGTCGAGGTCGGCGTAGTAGGTCATGGCCAGCGTGCGCGGGATCGGCGTGGCCGACATCATCAGCTGGTGCGGCACGGTTTGCGCAGCCTTGCCAGCCTTGCCCTGCGCGGCGGTGGCATCGGGGTCCGCCTTGCCGCGCAGCGCCAGCCGCTGGGCCACGCCAAAACGATGCTGCTCATCGACCACGGACAAACCCAGGCGTGCAAACTTGACGCTGTCCTGGATCAGCGCGTGGGTGCCGATGGCCAGCTTGGCCTCGCCAGACTCGACCTTGGCCGCGGCCTCGCGCTTGGCGCGTGTCTTCAGGCTGCCGGCCAGCCACACCACCGGCACGCCCAGCGGCTCCAGCCAGGCGGAGAGCTTGCGGTAATGCTGCTCGGCCAGGATTTCGGTGGGTGCCATCAGCGCGGCCTGGTAGCCGGCATCGATGGCCTGGCAGGCGGCCAGCGCCGCCACGATGGTCTTGCCGCTGCCGACGTCGCCCTGCAGCAGGCGGTGCATCGGGTGGGGCGCGCCCATGTCCCTGGCAATCTCTTCCACCACACGCTGCTGCGCGCCGGTCAGCTTGAACGGCAGTGCGGCCAGGAAAGCGGTCAGCAGGCCGCCCGCGCGGCGCGGCATGGGTGGCGCGCTCTTGTCGCGCCGCGCCGCCTGGGAGCGCTTGAGGGAGAGCTGCTGCGCCAGCAGCTCATCGAGCTTGATGCGTTGCCAGGCCGGGTGCGAGCGCTCGATCAGCGCGTGCTCGTCCACATCCTGCGGCGGTGTGTGCAGCAGGCGCAGGCACTCGGGCAAGGCTTGCAGCTTGAGCTGGGCTAGCGGGCCTTGCAGCACGGGCACGGGCAGGGTCTCGGGCAACGGCGTGCGTGACAGCGCGCCGCCGATGGCCTTGCGCAGGTAGCTCTGCGGGATGCCGGCGGTGCTCGGGTAGACCGGGGTCAGCCGCTCGGGCAGCGCCTCGCCGGGGGTGACCGCGCGCACCGTGGGATGGACCATCTCCGCGCCGAAGAAGCCGCCGCGCAGTTCGCCGCGCACCCGCAGGCAGGCGCCTTCGGCCATCAGCTGGGCCTGGCTGCCGTAGAAATTAATGAACCGCAGCGTCAGCTCGCCGGTATCGTCGGCGATCTTGACCACCATCTGGCGGCGCGGGCGCAGGCTGACCTCGTTGGAGGTGACCACGCCCTCAACCTGCACCGTCAGCCCCATGCCCGCGCGCCCGATGGCATCGGCGATCGGCAGCAGCGTGGTCTCGTCCTCGTAGCGCATCGGCAAGTGCAGCACCAGGTCGACGTCACGCTTGAGCCCGAGCTTATGCAGCCGGGCCATGGCCGAGGACGGCTTGCCGGCGGCAGCGTCCTTGGCCGCCGCCTTGCCCGCACGGCCCGGCTTGTCCCCGGCGCGCGCCGCGGGCGGGCTGCCGTTGGTTTCCGGGGTTCGGTCGGGAGCGGTTCCTGGCATCTGGGGCGTGGCTGGCGATTCGGGTCGGGGCGCGCGCCTGGTGGCACGCGCTGGTTGGCGCAAATAGGCGATATCACGCGCGCCCGGGCGGCGCAGCCGCCCCAAGCCTTACAATATCGGATTCGCCGATTGTACCTATGCCGGCCGTGCCACCGCGCGGTCTGCGGCCGTTTTTGCCCCCATGATGCTGACGCTGTCCGATTTTGACTTTACCCTCCCCCCCGAACTGATCGCCCAGACCGCCTTGCCGGAGCGCGGCGCGAGCCGGCTGCTGGTGGTGGATACGGACGCCCGGGAGGGCACCACCCGCCTCGCAGACCGCGCGTTTACCGACATCGTCGACTACCTGCGCCCCAACGATTTGCTGGTGTTCAATGACACCCGCGTCATCAAGGCGCGCTTCTTCGGGCAAAAGGGCAGCGGCGGCAAGGTCGAGGTGCTGGTCGAGCGGGTGCTGGACAGCCATACCGTGCTGGCCCAGGTGCGCGCCTCCAAGACGCCGCCCGTGGGCAGCCTGCTGCGCCTGGCGGATGCCTTCGACGTCACAGTTGGCCCGCGCGTGGACCAGTTCTTCACGCTCACCTTCCCCGAGCCGGCGCTGGACCTGATCGAGCGCCACGGCCGCCTGCCGCTGCCGCCATACATCACCCACGATCCCGACGCCTTCGACGAAACCCGCTACCAGACGGTCTACGCCCGCGCCCCCGGCGCGGTGGCCGCGCCGACTGCCGGCCTGCATTTCGACGAGGCCCTGTTCGCCCGGCTCGACGCGCTGGGCGTGCGCCGCGGCTTCCTGACCCTGCACGTGGGCGCCGGCACCTTCCAGCCGGTGCGCACCGAGAACCTGGCCGAGCACAAGATGCACGCCGAGTGGTACGAGGTGTCGGACGCGCTGGCCCAGGCCGTGCGCGAGACGCGCGCCGCCGGGGGCCGCGTGATCGCGGTCGGCACCACGTCCCTGCGCGCGCTGGAGTCCGCCGGCGCCACCGATGGCACGCTGGCCGCCGGCCGTGGCGACACCGAGATCTTCATCACGCCCGGCTACCGTTTCCGCGTGGTCGATGCGCTGATCACCAATTTCCACCTGCCCAAGTCGACCTTGCTGATGCTGGTGTCGGCGCTGGCCGGGGTGGAGCCCATCCGCGCCGCCTACCGCCATGCGGTGGCCGAGCGCTACCGCTTCTTCAGCTACGGCGACGCCATGCTGCTGACGCGCCAGCCCCAGCCCCAGCCCTGAGCGCGCCGCGCCAGCCCGACCCTGAATCCCGAATCCAGCCATGCTCAACTTCGAACTGCTCACCACCGACGGCAACGCCCGCCGCGGCCGCGTCACCCTCAACCACGGCGTGGTCGAGACCCCGATCTTCATGCCGGTCGGCACCTATGGCTCGGTCAAGGCGATGTCGCCACTCGAGCTCGGTGAGATCAACGCTCAGATCATCCTGGGCAATACCTTCCACCTGTGGCTGCGCCCCGGGCTGGAAGTGGTGGAAAAGCACGGTGGCCTGCACCGCTTCATGGGCTGGGACAAGCCGATCCTGACCGATTCGGGCGGTTTCCAGGTGTTTTCGCTGGGCGCGCTGCGCAAGATCACCGAGGATGGCGTGACCTTTGCCTCGCCGGTCAACGGCGACAAGCTGTTCCTGTCGCCCGAGATCTCGATGCAGATCCAGCGCACGCTGAACTCCGACATCGTGATGCAGTTCGACGAATGCACGCCGTACGAAATCGACGGCCGCCCCGCCACCCACGCGGAAGCGGCCGCCTCCATGCGCATGAGCCTGCGCTGGGCCAAGCGCTCGATCGACGAGTTCAACAGCCTGGGCAACCCCAACGCGCTGTTCGGAATCGTCCAGGGCGGCATGTTCGAGGACCTGCGCGACGAGTCGCTGGCCGGCCTGTCGGAGCTGGACTTCCACGGCTACGCCATCGGCGGCCTGTCGGTCGGCGAGCCCAAGGAAGACATGATGCGCGTGCTGGAGCACGTAGGCCCGCGCCTGCCCGCGCACAAGCCGCACTACCTGATGGGCGTGGGCACGCCCGAAGACCTGGTGGCCGGCGTGGCATCGGGCGTGGACATGTTCGACTGCGTGATGCCGACCCGCAATGCCCGCAACGGCTGGCTGTTCACGCGCTTTGGCGACGTCAAGATCAAGAATGCCGTCCACCGCAACGACACCCGCCCGCTGGACGAGTCCTGCGGCTGCTATACCTGCCGCAACTTCTCGCGCGCCTACCTGCACCACCTGCACCGGGTCGGCGAGATTCTGGGCGCGCGCCTGAACACCATCCATAACCTGCATTACTACCTGGAGCTGATGAGCGAGATGCGCGAAGCCATCGAGGAACACCGCTTCGAGGCCTTCCGCCTCCGGTTCGCCGCCGATCGCGCGCGCGGGGCGCAGCCGGCCACGCCCGCCCCGGCGTGAACTTTCCGCACGGCGCCGGTCGAACAGCGGTGCCTGCGACTGCCAAGCGGCTCGCAAGGCGCCCCGAACAAACCCGTACTACACCGTAAATGCCCGGATCGGGCATGGAATGCGGCCGCAAGCGGGTGGTAGAATGACCGACTAACTGATTGACTTTGTGACGGAGAAGCAACGTGCTGATTTCTAACGCATTTGCCCAGACTGCCGGCGTGACCGGCGGCGCGGCGGGTGGCCTGATGAGTTTCCTGCCTATCATCCTGATGTTCGCTGTGCTGTGGTTCATCATGATCCGCCCGCAGATGAAGCGCCAGAAAGAATCGAAGGCAATGCTGGAAGCACTGGCCAAGAACGACGAAGTCGTGACTGCCGGTGGCATCCTCGGCCGTGTCACCAAGGTCAACGAACAATACGTGACCATCGAAATCGCCACGGGCACCGAAATCACGGTGCAAAAGAGCGCGGTTACCACGGTGCTGCCCAAGGGCTCGCTGAAGTCGCTCTGAGCACCGCGGCTGCGGGCGTGGCGTCGCTTGACTCAGGCGCCGCCCAGCTTCTCCCGCACCGCCCGCCTGCTTTTTCGCCCTTCCCGGCACGCCTTTAGCGCGCGTGCCCCTGCAGCCGCCTGATCCAGCCCGGGTTATCCGTGGATGCCAGGCGGCTGTTTGCCAACCGGTGCGGTGGTGCCAACTGCCCGCTGACGGTCTCGTCGGCACCGCCAACCGAAGAACGACTGGCCAAAGATGAATCGTTATCCGCTTTGGAAATACCTCGTGATCCTGGTGGCTCTGGCCATCGGCATCACCTATACGCTGCCGAACTTCTTCGGCGAGGCGCCTGCCGTGCAGGTCTCCTCCGCCAAGGCCACGGTCAAGGTCGACCTGGCCATGCAAAAGCAGATCGAGCAGGTGCTGGCGCAGAACAACCTGCAGCCCGACGGCATGTTCTTCGACCTGAACGGCCAGTCCGGCTCGGTCAAGGCGCGCTTCAAGACGCCCGACGAGCAGCTCAAGGCCAAGGACGTGCTGACCCGCGCGCTCAACCCCGACCCCAATGACGCCACCTACGTGGTCGCGCTGAACCTGCTGTCGGGCTCGCCGCGCTGGCTCACCGCCATGCACGCGCTGCCGATGTACCTGGGGCTGGACTTGCGCGGTGGCGTGCACTTCCTGCTGCAAGTGGACATGAAGGGCGCGGTCGACAAGAAGCTCGACAGCCTGGCCGGCGACGCGCGCACCCTGCTGCGCGACAAGGGCATCCGCCATGGCGGCATCGACCGCGACGGCGACCGCCTGACGGTGCGCTTCAACAATGCCGACGACGCCACCAAGGCGCGCGGCATCCTGGCCGACAACCTGCGCGAGCTGGCGTTCAGCCCGGATGGCAACAACATCTCCGGCGTGTTCACCGATGCGGCCCGCAAGGCGGTGCAGGATGCGGCGGTCAAGCAGAACATCACCACCCTGCACAACCGGGTCAACGAGCTCGGCGTGGCCGAGCCGGTGATCCAGCAGCAAGGCGCCGACCGCATCGTGGTGCAGTTGCCTGGCGTGCAGGACACCGCAAAGGCCAAGGACATCATCGGCCGCACCGCCACGCTGGAAGCCCGCCTGGCCGACCCCGACGCGCCGCGCAATCCGCGCCCGGGCGACCCGATCCCCTTCGGCAGCGAGCTGTTCACGCAGGGCAACGGCGCGCCGGTGGTACTCAAGAAGCAGGTGATCTTCACCGGCGACCGCATCGAAAGCGCTTCGGCGGGCTTCGACCAGAACCAGCGCGCCTCGGTCAACATCAAGCTCGACGCCCAGGGCGGGCGCGTGCTGCGCGACGTCTCGCGCGAGAACATCGGCAAGCCGATGGGCATCGTGCTGTTCGAGAAGGGCAAGGGCGAAGTGCTGACGGTGGCGACAATCCAGTCGGAACTGGGCTCCAGCTTCCAGATCACCGGTTCGTACTCCACCGAAGCCGCCAACGACCTGGCCCTGCTGCTGCGCGCCGGCTCGCTGGCCGCGCCGATGGAAATCATCGAAGAACGCACCATCGGCCCGTCGCTGGGCGCGGACAACATCAAGAAGGGCTTTGACTCGGTGGCCTACGGCTTTGGCGCCATCGCCGTCTTCATGATGCTGTACTACATGCTGTTCGGCGTGTTCTCGGTGGCCGCGCTGGCCATCAACCTGCTGCTGCTGGTGGCGGTGCTGTCGATGCTGCAGGCTACGCTGACGCTGCCCGGCATCGCCGCTATCGCGCTGGTGCTCGGCATGGCCATTGACGCCAACGTGCTGATCAACGAGCGGATCCGCGAGGAACTGCGCGCGGGCGCTTCGCCGCAGATGGCGATCGCTGTCGGCTTCGACCGCGCCTGGGCCACCATCCTGGACTCCAACGTGACCACCCTGATCGCGGGCCTGGCGCTGCTAGCCTTCGGCTCCGGCCCGGTGCGCGGCTTTGCCGTGGTGCACTGCCTGGGCATCATGACCTCGATGTTCTCGGCGGTGTTTTTCAACCGCGGCCTGGTGAACCTCTGGTACGGCCGCAAGAAGAAGCTGCAAAGCGTGGCGATCGGCCAGATCTGGAAGCCGGGCTCGGACAGCCAGGGCACCGTCGCCAAGTAAGCATCATGGATGTCCGCGCGCACAGAACGCGCACGGACATCCAACCAGCATAGAACGGCAGCAGGCGCTGCCGTACAAAACAGGATTCAACATGGAATTCTTCCGCATCCGGCGCGATATTCCGTTCATGAAGCACGCGTTGATCTTCAACGTGATTTCCTTCCTGACGTTTGCCGCCGCCGTATTCTTCCTGGCACACAAGGGCCTGCACCTGTCGATCGAGTTCACCGGCGGTACGGTGATGGAGGTCAACTACCAGCAGACGGCCGACCTGGAGCGCATCCGCGGCCAGGTCGGCAAGCTTGGCTACACCGACGTGCAGGTGCAGAACTTTGGCACCTCGCGCGATGTGATGATCCGCCTGCCGCTGCAAAAGGGCCCGGACGGCAAGCCCGTCACCTCGGCCCAGCAAAGCGAGCAGGTCATGACCACGCTGCAGGCGGCCGCGCCTGACGTCAAGCTCCAGCGTGTGGAGTTCGTCGGCCCGCAGGTGGGCAAGGAACTGGCCACCGACGGGCTGCTGGCGCTGCTGTGCGTGGTGGTCGGCATCGTGATCTACCTGTCGTTCCGCTTCGAGTGGAAGTTCGCGGTGGCCGGCATCATCGCCAACCTGCACGACGTGGTGATCATCCTGGGCTTCTTCGCCTTCTTCCAGTGGGAATTCTCGCTGTCGGTGCTGGCGGCAATCCTGGCGGTGCTGGGTTACTCGGTGAACGAATCGGTGGTGATTTTCGACCGGATTCGCGAGAACTTCCGCAAGTACCGCAAGATGACCACGCACGAGATCATCGATAACGCGATCACCAGCACCATCTCGCGGACCATCATCACCCACGGCTCGACCCAAATGATGGTGCTGTCGATGTTCTTCTTCGGCGGCCCCACCCTGCACTACTTCGCGCTGGCGCTGACCGTCGGCATCTTGTTCGGCATCTACTCCTCGGTGTTCGTCGCCGCTGCGCTGGCCATGTGGCTGGGCGTCAAGCGCGAGGACCTGGTCAAGGGCGAGAAGAAGCCGGGCGACGTCGACCGCGAAGACCCGAACTTCGGCGCGCAGGCCTGACGGGCCCGCCGCGGATAGCGCGTCAAGACAACAAGAAAGGGCACCTTCGGGTGCCCTTTCTTGTTCTGCCGTTGCTACTCGGCACGCGCTCGGAACGCGCTCAGAACTGCTCGATCCACACCGCCAGGCGATCCGCAGCAAACTCCGCGGTGCGATCCATGGGGCGGTAGACGATGGAGTCACCCTCCCGCACGGCCTTGAGCGCGCCGCCGGTTTCATCCAGCCACAACAGCCCCGCCAGCCAGGTAGCGTGCTGCGCGGACACTTCCTTATCCACCGGCTCGCCCAGGTACTCGGCAAGCGCGGCGCCCTGGATCCACACCAGGGCATCGCCGTCGCGGCGCACGTTGGCTGCGCCTTGCGTCGCGGCCAGCGTCTCGGCCAGTGCCGCCACCGCATCGCCCACTCCACGGCCGGCGAGCTGCGTGCGCAGCGCGGCGAGCTTGGCCGCCACCGCGTGGCCGAAGGTGCCGCTGCGCCGGCTTTCCGCCGCCACCAGGTCGGCGTAGTCCATCAGCAGCCAGTCCGGCTCGGGATTCTGCACGCCGACCAGCGCGGCCGAGGCCAGGTAGGTGTCCACCGGCTGGAAGCGCTCCGGGCCGATCAGGCTGGCCGACAGCGTGCGGATCAGGCCGATGCGCGCGGCGATGGTCTGCCGCTGCAGCACGCTCAGCTTCTCGCGCAGCAACTGGTCGCGCTCCTTGCGCAGGCCGGCCATCTCAAGCGCCTGCTTGAGCTCCATGCGCAGCGAGGTGATGTCCCACGGCTTCTTGATATAGCGATGGATCTGCCCCTCGTTGACGGCCGCGACCGTATGCTCGATCTCCGAGTAAGCCGTGGTCAGGATCCGCACGATATGCGGATAGCGCTCGCGCGCGTAACGCAGCAGCTCATTGCCGTACTCGCCCGGCATGCGCTGGTCGGAGACCAGGACCGCAAGGCTGTCCGCGTGCGCATCCAGCAGCGCCTTGCCCTCTTCGACCGAGCCACCGGTCACGACCGGCGCCAGGGCTCCGATGGCACGCTGGAAATACTTGACGGCCGTGGCCTCGTCATCGACGAACAGAATCGCCGGTGATGGTGCCTGCGTGGCATTCGGTTCGTTCATCGATCACTCCTATGCATTCGACTCTTGGTATTGGGGAAATCCAGCGTCACTGTGGTACCCGCACCGGACGTAGACTCGATCCGGATGCCGCCACCGAAAGACTGCATGACGCGGTTGCAAAAAATCATGCCCAGCCCGTTGCCGCCGGTACTCGCATGGGTGGTGACCGGATCCACCAGAAGGCGCCCCATCACCTCAGGTGGGATGCCCGGGCCGTTGTCGCAGATGCGGATCGCGGCATCGGGCTCGGCCGCCACCACGAAGCGCAGCGAAGGCGAGTCGACGCCGTCGAGCGCTCGCAGCGCATTGGACAACAGCGACGACAGCACCAGCGCAACGCAATTGGGCAGCGTGCGCACGGCAAAGTCGTCATGCATTTCGATCTTTATCCACTCACGCTGCGGCCCGGCGAAGGGGTAGGTGTCGAGCAGCGCGGCGATCAGGCCGCCTGCGGTCACTTCCCGGCTGGCGCCCGCTTGCGTGCTCGGCCGGCTGCCGCTGCTGCGCACCGACTGCAGGAAAGACGAAATCACGGCCAGGCAATACTGCGCGTTGTCATGCATCGACGTGGCCGCCTGGCCAATCTCGCTCTGGCGCAGCGGATTGTATTGCGCCGCGACACGGCTTTCGATACCCCGCGCAAAATTTGCAATCGCCGCCAGCGGCGTGTTCAGTTCATGCGCCAGGAAGGCCAGCGTCTCGTCGATCGCCATCAGGCGCTGATGGCGGATCGAGCGTTCGCGATAGCGCTCGGCGGCAAGCCGCAGCGCTTCGCGCACCTGGCCCAGCTCGATGGGCTTTTCCAGGATGCGGAACACCTCGCCGGTATTGACCGTCCGCAACAGCATGTCCTTGTCCGCGTAGGCGGTCACCAGGATGCGCACGATCTGCGGGTACTCGAGCGCAACCTGGCGCAGCAGGTCGCCCCCATCGCGCCCCGGCATGCGGAAATCCGTCACCAGCACGGCGATGCGCGCGCTCTCCCGGCGCAGGATGCGTACCGCTTCGTCGGCGCTGCTGGCGACCAGCACCTCGTACTCCGTGCCGACCGCGCGGGCGAAGTACTTGCATGCCATTTCCTCGTCATCGACGTAAAGCACGGTAAGCCGTGGTTGACGGGCGTCGCTCATGGCATTCTCAGTCGGCTCGGGGCAGGTCGAAGCTGAACGAGGCCCACTTGCCCAGTTCGCTCTCGGCAAACAGCACGCCGCCGTGACGCTCGATCACCGCGTAGCTGATCGACAGGCCCAGGCCCAGGCCCTGGCCGACTTCACGCGTGGTGAAGAACGGCTCGAACACGCGCGCCAGGTGTTCTTGCGCAATGCCCGGCCCATTGTCCTTCACGGTCACATGCAGCCGGCGCTCCACCCACTTCACGGTGGTATGGATGGCCGGGCCCTGCGTGCCGGCCTTGCGCATGGCCAGCGCTGCGTTGGAGAACAGGTTGATCAGCACACCGATCACTGCGGCTTCGTCGCCCAGCACCAGCGTATCGGTCGGCAGCTCACGCGTGACGGCCACCCCGCGCAGCTCATGCGCGGTCAGCCGGATCGAGGAATCGAGCGCCTTCTCGAACAGGAAGGGCGTGCCCTCCGCTTCGGCGCCGGGCTTGCGATAGGCGAAGGTCTTCAGGTCCGACACGATGTGCTGGATGCGTTGCATTCCCTGCTTGGCGTCGACCAGGCACTCCTGCAGCATCGGTTCGCTCTTGGCCACCGGCTCTTCCAGCGCGACCTCGATCGCCATCAGGCAGAAGTTGACCGGATTGTTGACCTCATGCAGCAGGCCCGCGGCCAGCGTGCCGATGGCGGCCATCTTTTCCTGCTGCAGCATCTGGCCCTTGATGTCGACCAGCTTGCGGTTGATCACTTCGAGTTCACCGTTCTTCTCCGCCACTTCGGCCTTCAGCCGGAACAGCATGAAGCGCGCCCGCTCATTGAAGTAGGTATATACAGCGCTGGCCGCCGCGGCAAACAGCAGGAACAGCGAATTGACGATAAAGGTGCCGGCCGGCTCGATGCCGCCGGAATGCAGCACGCAGGCAAGCAGGTAGAACAGGTAGGACAGGATCCCGAAGACCAGGTTCTGCCACAAGCCGAACGGCAGCGCGATGCCCGACGCGAAGATGGCGAGATTCAGCCCGACGTAATACGGCGACTCCACGCCATCGGTATGCCAGATCATCCACGAGATCATGATCTGCGGCAGCAGCAGCCACGACAAGGTCAGCCACGGCGCAAACCGGCGCCCTGCCGTGCTGTACAACAGCATCACGATGCCGGCGATCAGCAGCGACACCAGCACGCGCGCCACGGCGAAGGGCGCCTGCAACTGCGGATACTGGCCGTAGTCCAGCCCCACGCCGAGCAGCACCAGCACGATGGCGGTATAGGCGCCGCCGCGGCTGAAGGCCAGGCGGAAATCCGCCAGCTCGGTCTGGTAACCCGCGTAAAGTTGATTGGTGCTCATGGCTGGGCCGGCTACTGGCGTTTCAGAGGATGATCGCTTCCGCGAACACATTCACCCCGGTCTGGTCGACATAGAGCTTGTGATCGCGGGATCGTTCGGGCAGCAGCATACTCATCCTGGCCTCGTCGCGATAGATCAGGTACCACTCCAGCAGGTGTTCCATGCCGAATTTCTCCGGATTGGCCGAATGGACGTTGGTTACCAGCAACTGGCCGCCCGGGCGCGTACGCGCGGCAAAATAGCTCAGCAGGCGGGAACACACCTTATCGGACAGGTAGTCGAACAACCCGGCGCAGTACACGGCATCGAACTCGCGCAGCCCGGCATCGTCCGGCGCGATCTTGCGCTTGAGCAGTTCATGCACCGATTGATGCACCATCTCCACCGACACCTTGTGCCCCGCCGACGCGGCCGAGCTCTCGATGGAGGACTTGGTGTAAGCCAGGGTCTCCTCGCTGAAGTCGACCAACTGGAACGACAGTAACTCGGGCTGCGGATACTCGCGCACGAAGCGCTGGATCTCGAAGGCGGGGCCGCAGCCGACATTGAGGATGCGAAACGGCCTGCCGGCCGCGCGAGCGGCATCGGCCTGGCGCGACAGGAAATCGACCAGCAGGTCGATCCGGTTGCGGTGAGCGGTCGCCACCGCCGCCTTGAGGAAGGCCGTATTGACGATCTGGAAGTAGGTGGTCGGGCCCTGCTGCGGATCGTTCAGGATCTGGTTGACCATCTCATAGTCGCCCGCATAGCCCAGCGGCTTGGTGAAGGTGCGGTAGACAAAGGGGGCGCGCAGCAGCAGCGGATGCAGGGCCGATTGCGCGTATGTGCGGTGCACCGGCGCGATCTCCGCCTCCACCTGCTCGGCCTCGCCTTCGAGCCGGTCAAGGTAGGTCTTGACCTTGAGCATGATTGGCGTGGCGAGCTCGTAGAACACGTCTTCGCGCAGCCGTCCGTCGGTCTTGGGCAGGTTCTCGGTCAGGTCGACCTGCTCGACCCAGCGCGAGACTTCCGAGAGAAACGCGCGCATTTCGTTGACCACGATCTGGTAATCGCGCCGGATATTGAAGCGCGCATCCCAGTCGTTGATGAACAGCTCGGCCTCACGCCCGACCGATTTGGGCTCATTGGGCAGGTCGCTCAGCTCGCGCCATTCATCGATCAGCGTCAGCGATACCACCGCGGTGAGGCCGGTGTTCACCAGGCTCATCACCACCGCCTTGCCCAGGTAGGCGTTCTTGCTGCCCATGCGCACACTCAGCTCGCTCAGCACCTCGCTGACCTGGACGATCGAGTATGGATTGTAGATTTCCATCACCAGAGCTTTTCTCTGGAGATTGATAATTGTGCCCCGCACCTGCTCGCCCTGCGAGTTGCGGAAACTAACCACCGGATCGATTTGCGTTTGGGAGTACACGGTATTGCGCCAGAGAAATCCGAAAAACGCTGCCGGCCGCCCAGTTCAACAATGCATCATCGACTGGCCGGGTACAGCTCGTAGGGCGATGGATCGCTACGCTAGGCCAGTATCAGGGGGTACTGCTGGGATACATGTCGGTAATCGGTTGCGGGCATGGGCGTCCTGATGATGGCACGCGCGCGGCTACACCCTGGTAACTGTGACTGAGACTGAAACTGAGTGAGACTGAGTAAGACTGTACTGAGTAGGACTGTAACTGAATCTTAGCGGATCATTGTACTGTGGGCGCCAAGTGCAGACAACATAACCTGCGCAAGCCCGCCCGCCGAGCCGGGAACGACTGGACAGCACCGGAAATAAAGCAAAAGGCCGGGAATGCTCCCGGCCTTTTGCCTTGCTGCTTGCATGCGCGACGCCACGGGGACAAGCCCAGGGCATCGCGAAGCCTGTGCCGTCCGTCCTGGCCGGCCTTTAGTCGACGATCAGTCGGCCTTTATTCCGCCTTTACGCCTTCGACCTGGATCGCCAGCTTGACCTCGGGCTTGAAGCCCATCTTCACGCCATAGTCGATACCGAAATCGGCACGACTGAAGGTGCCCACCGCGTCAGCACCACAGGCTTCGCGCTTGAGCATCGGATGCTGGATGCACTTGAACTCGCGGATCTCCAGCTTGACCGGCTTGGACACGCCGTGCAGGGTCAGCACGCCATCGACTTCGGTCGGCACATCGCCGTTGAACTTGGAGAACTTGCCCTTGTACGTGGCGTCGGGGAAGGCTTCGACGTTGAACATCTCAGGGCCCTTCACGTGCTGGTTCAGCTTGCTGTTGCCGAAGTCGACCGAGGCGGGATCGATCTTGATATCCACCGAGCCGGTCTTCGCGACGCGGTCCAGCGTCACCACGCCGCTCGACTTTTCGAACTTGCCGCGCCACGTCGACAGGCCACCCAGGTGGTCGGTTTCGAAGCTCGGGTACGTGTGGGTGGGGTCGAGGTTGTAGGTCACCGTGTTGGCGGATGCGACGCCGACGGCGGACAGGGCCGCGACAGCGGCGAGGATGGTGCGCAATTTCATGAGAGCTCCCGGCAAAAAGTTGGGGATGAACAGCAAAGGAATGGCAGGGAAGATGGGCGCCGCGCGCTTACTTCTTAGCCAAGGTCACGATACGGAATTTGATCTGGACATCGTCGGCCACTACGGAAGTGTCCTTCCATTCGCCGTCGCCGATGTTGTACACGGTGCGCTTGATCGGCAGCACGCCCTCGAACACCTGCCCACCGGCATCCTGGCGATAGCTTGCCGGAATCACAACGTCCTGGGTCTTGCCCTTGATGGTGAGCTTGCCCGCCACCTCATACTTGCCGGCGGCGCCGGCCTTGATGCTGGTCGACTGGAACACCGCCTTGGGGTACTTGGCCGCGTCGAACCAGTCGCGTCCCTTGACCTCCTTGGTGGTCTCGGCGTCGCCGATCTCGAAGCTGGACACGTCGATCTCGACCTTGGCCGAGGATGTTGCCAGCTTGGCGGGATCGAACGCGACCGTGGCGTCGAACTTCTTGAACTTGCCCTCCATCGGCACGCCGATCTGGCGAGCCGTCGCGGTGACCGAGCTCTTGGCTGCGTCGACCTGGGCCCAGGCGTAGTTGGCTGCGATGCCGGCAGTGGCCAGCGTGGCTGCCATCAGGAGCGCGCTCGGGCGGGGAATGCGTTTCATTAAAAACTCCTGTCGCTAAGAGGGCCTTGCGGCCCTCGGTCATTTGTCGGTTTGCCGATATGCCGGCTTACTTGAGGAACGGCAGCATGCGCGCCAGCGTGCCGTCGCGCTCGATGAACTGATGCTTGATGGCAGCGGCCGCATGCACTACGACGATCACGGCCATCAGGTAGTTCAGCCAGATGTGGACCAGCTTGAGGATTTCCTTGAGCTCATCGTTCTTCTCGATCAGCGCGGGCAGTTGCCAGATGCCGAGGTAGACCACTGGAACCCCTGATGCCGAGCTATACAGGTAGCCCGTGATGGGCACCACCACGATCAGCGCGTAGAGCAGCAGGTGAGCCGCGTGCGCGGCCTTGGCCTGCCAGGCCGGAGTGCCCGCGGCCGGTGCCGGCGCGCGGTGGGTGGCGCGCCACAGCACGCGCAGCACGGCGATGGCAAAGACGGTCACGCCGATCCACTTGTGCCAGGAAAACAGCTTGAGCTTGAGCATCGACAAGCCCGGAATGCTGGTCATGTACAGGCCCAGCCCGAAGGCGGCGAAGATCAGCAGCGCGATGATCCAGTGCAGGCCGATCGCCGTGGCCCCATAGGCGGACGTCGGCTGCGGCGCTACGGCAGCGCCGGCGTGGGCGCCGGCTTTGGCTTGGGAATGCATGGATAAGGACCCCTGCCCTTGTGGGCGTTTCACAATCTTTTACTGAACGGCAATTACTGCTGCTCCTTGAATTCTCGCATTATTGTGCGGCAGGCAGGTTGCGGAACGGTCTGAAATTCATGGAATCATTCAAACCATTTGAAGTGACATTTCGCCGCAGCTGGCAAGCCGTGCCGGCGCTGGCCGCCCATCAACAAAAAAGCCACCCCCGGGGATGGCTCTTTTTGCAACGCGCCGGCCCGCGGGCCGGGAGAATCACACGCGTTCGGCGAGGCTGACGGCGCGGCCGATATAGGTGGCCGGGGTCATTTCCAGCAGCAGCTTCTTGGCGTCGTCGGGAATCGCCAGGCCGCTGATGAAGGTCTGCAGCGCCTCGCGCGAGATGCCCTTGCCGCGCGTCAGCTCCTTGAGCTGCTCGTAGGGATTGGGCACGCCAAAACGGCGCATGACGGTCTGCACCGGCTCGGCCAGCACTTCCCAGCAGTTGTCGAGGTCTTCGTCCAGGCGCTCGGGGTTGGTTTCCAGCTTGCCCAGGCCGCGCAGGCAGGCCTCATAGGCCAGCAGGCTGTAGCCGAAGGCCACGCCCATGTTGCGCAGCACGGTGGAATCGGTCAGGTCGCGCTGCCAGCGCGACAGCGGCAGCTTTTCCGACAGGTGGCGCAGCACCGCGTTGGCCAGGCCCAGGTTGCCTTCCGAGTTCTCGAAATCGATCGGGTTGACCTTGTGCGGCATGGTCGACGAGCCGATTTCGCCAGCCTTGGTGCGCTGCTTGAAGTAGCCCAGCGAGATATAGCCCCAGATGTCGCGGTTCAGGTCGAGCAGGATGGTATTGGCACGGGCGATGGCGTCGAACAGCTCGGCCATGTAATCGTGCGGCTCGATCTGGATGGTGTAGGGGTTGAAGGTCAGGCCCAGGCGCGTTTCGATCACCTGCCTGGAGAAGGCTTCCCAGTCGAAGCTGGGGTACGCCGACAGGTGAGCGTTGTAGTTGCCGACCGCGCCGTTCATCTTGCCCAGCAGTTCCACGCGCTGGATGCGCTCGATGGCGCGCGCCAGGCGTGCCGCCACGTTGGCCATTTCCTTGCCCAGCGTGGTCGGGCTGGCCGGCTGGCCGTGGGTGCGCGAGAGCATCGGCTGGCGGGCATTGGCATGCGCCAGCTCCACCAGGCGCGCGTGCACGCGTTGCAGCGTGGGCAGGATCACGCCTTCGCGGGCGCCCTTGAGCATCATGCCGTGCGAGGTGTTGTTGATGTCTTCCGAGGTGCAGGCGAAATGGATGAACTCGCTCGCGGCTTCCAGCTCGGCGTTGCCCTTGACCTGCTCCTTGAGCCAGTACTCCACGGCCTTCACGTCATGGTTGGTGACCGCCTCGATCTCCTTGATGCGCGATGCGTGGGCTTCGGTGAAGTTGTCCACCAGCGCCAGCAGGGCCGCTTCCGAGGCCGGCGAGAACTTCGGCATGTCGGGCAGGCCGGCTTGCGACAGCGCGATCAGCCAGTGCACTTCCACCTTGACGCGGTTGCGCATGAAGGCCGCTTCCGAGAGCCACTCGCGCAGCGCATCGGCCTTGGAGGCGTAGCGGCCGTCGATGGGAGACAGGGCGGTGAGCGGGGAGAGCGAGGAAGAAGACATGCTGGGAGACCGGAGGGATAGAGGGAAGTGGTTACGCAAGCGTCGCCTGGCGGGCAGATTGCGCAGGCAAAATGGCCGGGCGAGGCCCTCGCGGGCCGAAGTGGCCGGTGACAAGGCGGAACCGGTCTAAAGAGGGGAAAAGACACAAAAACAGGTCCAATTCGCCCAAAAAAGAGAACAATTCGGCGCAAAAACCGACTGACGGCACGACGGAAAGCGGGCATTTTACCATCGTGGCCCGCCTTCTGTGGACGCGTTCGCGGGGCCGCGCAGCTCGCGCGTCTCGGCATGACGACACGGCGGGCAGGCGCCGCGCTCGCCCGGCGCATCCCGGACGGGGCACGGGTATACTCGCGCTCGCCGATCCGCTAGCCTGTTATGAAGTGCATCGGGCATGCCGGCCGCGCAAGGCGCGGCCGATGCACTTCATAACAAGCTCGAGGGGAGTCCATGAAGCTGTATGCATCGCAAACCAGCCCTTACGCGCGCAAGGTGCGCGTCGTGATGGCGGAAAAGAAGATCGATTACCAGATGGTCGAGGTTGACGTGTGGTCGCCGGACACCACCATCTCCCAGTTCAATCCGCTGGGCAAGATACCGTGCCTGGTCATGGAAGACGGCGGCGCGATTTTCGACTCGCGCGTGATCGTCGAATACGTCGACACCCTGACGCCCGTCAGCCGCATGATCCCGCAAGGCGCCCGCGAACGCGTCGAGGTACGCTGCTGGGAAGCACTGGCCGACGGCCTGCTCGATGCCGCCCTGCTGGCGCGCCTGGAACACACGCAGCGCGAGCCCGAGCAGCGCAGCGAGCGCTGGGTCCAGCGCCAGCTCGGCAAGATCGACGCGGCGGTGGCCGCCATCGCCGACGGCCTGGCCGACCGGCCCTGGTGCTCGGGCAACCATTACTCGCTGGCCGACGTGGCCGTGGGCTGCGCGTTGTCGTACCTCGACTTCCGCTTCCCGGACATCGCCTGGCGTGAGCGCCACCCGCGCCTCGCCGTGTACCAGGACAAGCTTTCCAAGCGCCAGTCGTTCATCGACACGGAACCGCCGCGCGCCTGAGCCTTGCGTGCGCCTGCTGCCGCGCGAAGATGAAAAAAAACCGGCCATCGAGCCGGTTTTTTTCATCTCATCGCACTCCGCGCGCCTCACCGGATAATGCCGCCACCCAGGCAGACGTCGCCGTCGTACAGCACCGCGGACTGGCCAGGCGTAACCGCCCACTGCGCCTGCGTGAACGTCAGTTGCAGGGCATCGTCTCCCGCCCCCGTCACCGTGCAGGGCGCATCGCTCTGCCGATACCGCGTCTTGGCCGACAGCGTGGCGCCTGCCGCCGGGCCGGTGCCCGCCACCCACGACAGGTCGGCAGCGTCGAGCGTGGGTGTCAGCAGCCACGGATGCTCATGGCCCTGCACCACATACAGCGTGTTGCTGGCCATGTCCTTGCGCGCCACGTACCAGGCGTCGCCATTGCCCGCGCGGCTGCCGCCCAGGCCGATGCCCTTGCGTTGCCCCAGCGTGTAGAACGCCAGACCGATGTGCTGGCCGACTTCCTTGCCGTCCGGCGTCCTCATCGGTCCCGGCTTGGTCGGCAGGTAGCGGTTGAGAAAATCGCGGAACGGCCGCTCGCCGATAAAGCAGATGCCGGTGGAATCCTTTTTCCTGGCATTGGGCAGGCCGATCTCGGCAGCGATCTCGCGCACGCGCGTCTTGGGCATCTCGCCCAGCGGAAACAGCGTGCGCGACAGCTGCGCCTGGTTCAGCCGGTGCAGAAAGTAGCTCTGGTCCTTGGTGTGGTCAAAGGCCTTGAGCAGCTCGAAGCGGCCAGTGCCGGCACCCACATCCGCCCCCGCTTCGCGCACGCGCGCGTAGTGGCCGGTGGCGATGGTGTCCGCGCCCAGCGACATGGCGTGGTCCAGGAAGGCCTTGAACTTGATCTCGGCATTGCACAGCACGTCGGGGTTGGGCGTGCGGCCGGCCGAGTATTCGCGCAGGAAGTCTGCAAAGACACGGTCCTTGTACTCGGCAGCGAAATTCACCGCTTCCACGTCGACGCCGATGAGGTCGGCCACCGAGACCACATCCAGCCAGTCCTGCCGGGTCGAGCAGTACTCGCTGTCGTCGTCGTCTTCCCAGTTCTTCATGAACAGGCCGATCACCTCGTAGCCTTGCTGCTTGAGCAGCCACGCTGTCACCGACGAATCCACGCCACCCGACATGCCCACCACCACGCGCTTGCCCTGGCTCATGACAGCACTCCGCCGCCCACCACGGAAGGATGGGTGTAGAGCGCGTCGAGCGCGAAGCGCTTGCCCGCCAGATAGTCCTCGATGCAGGCCAGCAGCAGCGGCGTGCGATGGCGCTCGGGGCAGGCACGGATTTCGTCGGCGCTCATCCACACGGTGCGCACGATGCCCACGTCGAGCTGGCGCCCGGCATCGAGCGCGCCCAGCTCGCCGGTAAAGGCGAAGCGCACATAGGTAATGTCGCCGCCCGGGCGCGCGGCCGTGCCGGCCGAGTGCGGGCGGGCCATGTAGCAGCCCAGCAGCGCGCGCGGCTCGAACGTGTGCGCGGTTTCTTCCAGCGTTTCGCGGATGACGGCGTGAATCAGGCTCTCGCCCGGGTCGAGATGGCCGGCAGGCTGGTTCAGCCGCAGGCCGTCGGGCGTTTCTTCTTCCACCAGCAGGAAGCGGCCGCCGCGTTCAATTACCGCGGCAACCGTGACGCTGGCCTTCCAGTCGTGTGACATGATGCACAAATTTTAGGCAATCCGGCATTCTACCGGTTGCCGCCCTTTCGCGCATCCGGCGCATCCGGCGCATCCGGCGCATCCGGCGCCACGCCCGCGCCAACGCTAGGCCGGCAGCAAAGTGCGCTCCACGTCCTCCACCGCCGGCAGCGAAGCGATCATCTGGTCCAGCCGTTCGCGCAGCGCGCGGCTGGCCGGCACCAGTGGCCGCCTGACCTCGGAACTTGCCAGCCCGCACAATGCCAGCGCGGACTTGACCGGTGCGGGATTGGGCTCGGAGAACAGCAGCGAGATCAACGGCGCCAGGCTCGCGAACAGCGCACGCGCTGCGGCAACACGGCCCTGCGCCACCAGTTGCAACAGCCGCACGAACAGATCCGGGCGGATGTGCGCGCAAGCCGGCACCACGCCGCCGCCACCCGCTAGCAGGTGGTCCAGCATGGCCGCATCCTCGCCGCAGAAGACCGCGAGCCGATCGTTGCCGGCCAGGGCGCGAAGCCCCGCCGCGTCACATTCCTTGACCGCGACGACGCGCGGATGCGCGGCCAGCCGCTGCACCAATGCCGGTGACATATTGCAGCCGGTGCGCTTGGGCACGTTGTAGAGCATCAGCGGGCGCCAGGTGGCATCCGCCACGCGCTCGACGTGCCAGGCAATGCCCTCATCGCCGGGCCGCAGGTAGTACGGCGGCGGCACCAGGTAGCCCGCCAGGTCGAAGCGGTCGAGCTGGCGCACCTGCTCGCAAACCACGCGGGTATCCACGCCGCCAACGCCAGCCAGCACTGGCAGCGCACCGTCCACCGCCTCCAGCACCGCGGCGGTAAACATCAGCCGCTCATCCCGCGTGAGCAAGCCGCCCTCCCCGGTCGTGCCCAGGATGACCAGCCCATCCACGCCGCTGGCCACATAGTGCGCGGCCAGCCGCTGCGCGCAGGCCAGGTCCGGCTCGCCGCCCTGCATCGGTGTCACCAGCGGCAGCCACAACGTCGCGCGGCTGTCTTCGCGCAAGCCCGCCATCATCTCAGTGCGCGGCATGGTCTTGTCCTAGCACCGTGGTGGCGCCGAACTCGGCGGCCGGCAGGGCCATCATGATGGCGTGCATGGCAGCGTCGCGGCCGCCGCGCTCGACGTCCACATGCAGCGTGGTCTCGCCATGGCGGTGGTCCACCTCGACCACGTAGATGCGCGCCAGTTGCCCGATCGCGCGATGCAGCGACTGGCGCAGCGCGAAGACCTGGCTCGACGCCACCGCCAGGCGCAGGCGGATCCAGCTGCGCGCGGTGTCCACGCCAAGCGCGGGCGCGACGGCCTGCGCGGCTTGGATGCCGGATGCGTCAAGGCGCGCGGTGCGGGATCCGGTGCGGGTAAGACGACGGCGTGGCACGCAAGCAAAGGCCACGGCAAGGCTCGACTGTCGCATTTGAGCGGGACCCGCGCTGGGCGGGTCGTCTGTTGGAGATGCAACCATGCTATGCATGGCCGCCTCAAGTTGATGCAGTAATCGCCGCCGCCGCCATCAAAATGTCATCAAGATGGCGCGGCATGCTCAGAACGTCTTGGTGAGCGACGCGAAGGCGGCTGCCTTGCCGATATAGCGGCCGGGCACATTGGTGTAGACCGACTTGTTGGCATTGGTGTCGATATAAGCGATCGCCAGCGCAAAACCCTTGCCCAGGTCCTTGGTCAACCCCAGCTTCCAGTCCGTGTACGAGGCGTCCGTGACATTCCTCACCTTCTGGTAGCCGACGTGCGCATTGAGTGTCAGGTCCCAGACGTTCAGCGGCACATTGGCCGACAGGTCTACGTAGTAGCTGTTCTTGCTGTCGTTGAAGCCGAACAGGTTGGTCACCGCGTGCGAGTATTTCAGGAACACCGGGCCGTAGCCGATGCCGCCGTACAGCTCCGTCGTGTACGGGCGTGTGTAGCCGGCCGGATAGTCGCCGGGATAGTAGTACTCCAGCACGCCCACGTCGTAGTTCCATTCGAGCCCGCCCAGCATGATGGTGTTCTTGAAGCCGCCGTAGAAGTCCATCTCGATCGGCGCCGACACCTTGGCGTTGCTGTCGCCAAGCCAGCTGATGCTGGAGTTCCAGTTACCCACGTAAAGGCCGCTCGAATGCGTGTAGTCGAACCCGCCCTGGATCGCCGGGCGGCGGTTGGACTGCATCAAGCCCCGGTAGCGATATTCGCTGGCCAGCGTGACGTTGGCCGTGAAAGTGTGCGGCGACGCGTCGGCTGATGCGGCGGCGGCGGCTGCATCGGGTGTGCCCTGCGCGAAGGCGGCCGGCGTGGCGAGAAGCGTGGCGCAAGACAGGGTGGCGAGACAGGCGTGCGAAACGTTGAAGCGAAGAGCAGTCATGGATAACTTGGCAATTGGAAGAACTTCGATCGGTGGACAGCCACGCATGAGGCGATGGCCGAAGCCACGGCAAGCGTCAGGATGAGAGTGGCCGCGGCGCGACCGGAACAGTACGGGCACGCGCCTAAAATCGGTGTCAAGAAAATACCGGCCCGCCAAGGGATGGCGTAAAAATCGTAAAGGGAGGAACGTCCCGGCATGCCCCGGGATGAACCAACAGGGTCCGAGAGGCGGTGATGCGGTTGCGCAAAAGCCGACCAGCCGGTCACCACATATCTTCAGATTCCTGTAAGCTGCGAAAAAATTGTGCGCTGCGTTCGGCCTGGCCGGGCGCATGGCAGACACAAAGGGCAGACACAAAAGGGCCAAAGACGTCCGCCCGCCTAGCAGATCAGTGGCATTGTCAGAATGAGCCGAAGCGGTTCTGGTCAGGCGCGTTGCCATGTCGTAGCAGTCGTACGACCAGCTCGCGCGCCAACGCCAGAATCATTTTGACAGCGCCTCAAAGACGCCAGCAAAAAGGAGAAATTGACGATGCACATCGGCATCCCGCAGGAGACGCGGGCAGGTGAGACTCGTGTCGCCGCCACCCCGGAGACGGTCAAGAAGTACGTGACCCAGGGCCATCAGGTCATCGTCCAGTCGGGAGCCGGCGTACGCGCCAGCGTGCCGGACTCGGCGTATGAGGCCGTCGGTGCCACCATTGGCACCGCGGCGCAAGCCTTCGGCACGCAGTTGGTGCTCAAGGTCCGCGCCCCCGTCGATGCCGAGCTCGCGCTGATGAAGCCGGGCGCCGTGCTGGTCGGCATGCTCAATCCCTTCGACGCAGAGAACAACGCGCGCATGGCGAGCGCCACGCTGACCGCCTTCGCGCTGGAAGCCGCGCCGCGCACCACGCGCGCGCAGAGCATGGATGTGCTCTCTTCCCAGGCCAATATCGCCGGCTACAAGGCCGTACTGGTCGCCGCGCATCATTACCAGCGTTTCATGCCCATGCTGATGACCGCCGCCGGCACCGTCAAGGCGGCCCGCGTGCTGATCCTCGGCGCCGGCGTGGCGGGCCTGCAGGCCATCGCCACCGCCAAGCGGCTGGGCGCGGTCATCGAAGCCTCCGACGTGCGTCCCGCCGTCAAGGAACAGATCGAATCGCTGGGCGCCAAATTCCTCGATGTGCCCTTCGTCACCGACGAAGAGCGCGAGATCGCACAGGGCGTGGGCGGCTATGCCCGCCCCATGCCACCCGACTGGATGCGACGCCAGGCCGAACTGGTGCACGAGCGCGCCAAGGCCGCCGACATCGTCATCACTACCGCGCTGATCCCGGGCCGCCAGGCGCCGGTGCTGCTCAAGGAAGAAACGGTGCAGGCGATGAAGCCGGGCTCGGTGGTGGTCGACCTGGCCGCGGCGCAGGGCGGCAACTGCCCGCTGACGGTCGCTGACGAAGTGGTGGAACGCCACGGGGTCACGCTGATCGGGCACACCAACCTGGCCAGCATGGTGGCGGCCGACGCGTCGGCGCTATATGCGCGCAACGTGCTCGACTTCCTCAAGCTCGTCATCGACAAGGAAGGCCAGTTCACGCTGAACCTGGAGGACGATATCGTCGCCGCCTGCCTGATGTGCAAGGACGGCCAGGTGGTCCGCGGCGCTTCCTGAAGCGGCAGCGGGCCCGCCGCGGCCCGGTTTTTTTAGAACGGTGCGGCCGCCCGGCGCGCGCACCTGGGCGACCATCTCATCATCTGCTCCTACGCGCCGATGAGCGATGAGGAGATCGCCACCTACAAGCCGAAGATCATCCTGTTGGACGACAACAACGCCATCAAGGAAATCAAGAAGGTGCAAGCGGATGAGGACATCGCGCCGGGAGCCAACGTCGGTGCGATGCCCGCATCCGGCATGCGATTTTCGGATTTAGCCGTACCCTCACCCCCGGGGTGAGGGTACCTACGTGACAGACGACGACGCGGCACCAGGCGGGGCATCGATGCAGCAGGCGCTCACAGGCGCCTGGCCAGGCAAAAGAACACGGGACAACCGCGCAGCGAAGGCATTCAAGCAACGGAGGAGAAGTCGATGGAAATGGTGAACCACACGGTGATCAACCTGATCATCTTCGTGCTGGCGATCTACGTGGGCTACCACGTGGTCTGGACGGTGACGCCCGCCCTGCACACCCCGCTGATGGCCGTGACCAATGCGATCTCGGCCATCATCATCGTCGGCGCCATGCTGGCTGCCGGCCTGACCGAGGGCCCCGTGGGCCGCACCATGGGCACGCTGGCGGTCGCGCTCGCCGCGGTCAACGTGTTCGGTGGCTTCCTGGTGACGCAGCGCATGCTGGAGATGTTCAAGAAGAAGGAACCCAAGGCCAAGTCTGGCAAGGGTCATGAGGAGGGCGCCAAGTGAGCATGAACCTCGTCACCCTGCTCTACCTGCTCGCCTCGGTGTGTTTCATCCAGGCGCTCAAGGGCCTCTCGCATCCCAGCTCCGCGCGGCGCGGCAATGCCTTCGGCATGATCGGCATGGCCATCGCCGCGGTGACCACGCTGGTGCTGATCGCCAAGCTCAAGAGCGAGTTCCTGGCCATCGGCGCGGGCCAGTCCTCGGTCGCCGAAGGCATGGCGCTGATCTTCGGTGCGCTGGTGGTTGGCGGCGGCATCGGCGCCTACGTGGCAAGAAAGGTCGAGATGACCAAGATGCCCGAGCTGGTGGCCGCCATGCACTCGCTGATCGGTATGGCCGCGGTCTGCATCGCGGTGGCCGTGGTGGCCGAGCCGTCGGCGTTCAGCATCACGCCGCCGGGCTCGCACGATATCCCGTTTGGCAATCGCATCGAGCTGTTCATCGGCTGCTTCGTCGGTGCCATCACCTTCTCCGGTTCGGTGATCGCCTTCGGCAAGCTGTCGGGCAAGTACAAGTTCCGCCTGTTCCAGGGCGCGCCGGTGTCCTTCGCCGGGCAGCATCTGCTGAACCTGCTGCTGGCGGTGGCCATGATCGGCTTCGGCATCATCTTCTGCCTGTCGCAGGACTGGCTGCCGTTCCTGCTGATGCTGGCGATCGCCTTCGTGCTGGGCGTGCTGATCATCATCCCGATCGGCGGCGCCGACATGCCGGTGGTGGTGTCGATGCTCAATTCGTACTCGGGCTGGGCCGCGGCGGGCATCGGCTTCTCGCTGAACAACCCGATGCTGATCATTGCCGGCTCGCTGGTGGGATCGAGCGGTGCCATCCTCTCGTACATCATGTGCAAGGCAATGAACCGGTCGTTCTTCAACGTGCTGCTGGGCGGCTTCGGCGGCGCGCCCGCGGCGGCCGCTGCCGGCGGCCAGGCGCAGCGCAACGTGAAGTCCGGCTCGGCCGACGACGCGGCCTTCCTGATGGGCAATGCCGAGACCGTGATCATCGTGCCGGGCTACGGCCTGGCGGTGGCGCGCGCGCAGCACGCGCTGAAAGAACTCACCGAGAAGCTGGTCGAGCGGGGCGTGACGGTGAAGTACGCCATCCACCCGGTGGCGGGCCGCATGCCTGGCCACATGAACGTGCTGCTGGCCGAGGCCGAGGTGCCCTACGACCAGGTCTTCGAGATGGAGGACATCAACAGCGAGTTCGGCCAGGCGGATGTGGTGCTGGTGCTGGGCGCGAACGACGTGGTCAACCCGGCCGCCAAGACCGATCCCAACTCGCCGATTGCCGGCATGCCGATCCTGGAAGCCTACAAGGCCAAGACCATCATCGTGAACAAGCGCTCGATGGCCGCTGGCTACGCGGGCCTGGACAACGAGCTGTTCTACATGGACAAGACCATGATGGTGTTCGGCGACGCCAAGAAGGTGGTGGAAGACATGGGCAAGGCGGTCGAGTAAGCACGCCGGAAGCACCGGATACGGGCATCGGCCCGTATCCGCCGCCACGAAGAGCGCGACACTGTCGCGCTTTTTTCCATCTCGCCGAGGTCCGGTTGCGCGCGAGCGCGAGCGCGCTATACTGGTTTCCGGTCACCGGCCATGGCACGCGCCGGTCATCCAGAAAGGGCCAGGTGTAGTCCAGCGCGGTGGGCCGCTCCGAACCGATCCGTCCGCTGGCCTTGCCGCACCGGATCTCCAGCCGCGCCAAACCACCCGCCCGAAGTGTCTGCCGACACCGGAGCCGAACGCAACATGACATTCAACCCCCAGGACAGGAATCTGTCGGTCTTCCATCACCCGATCCTCACGGTGCTCGTCGACGACAGTAAATCGTTCATCGACAGCCTGGCGTTCCAGATGGATCCGTCGCGCCCGGTGGTGACCTTCACCGACCCCCGCGAAGCCCTGCAATGGATCCGCGAGACCTACACCACACGCTCGACCGGCTTCCTGCCCGTGCGGGTCACGCACGACGACCTGACCTTCCTGACCGAGCGGCGCACCGTGCAGCTCGATATCGACCGCATCTACCGGCAAATCCACGACTACAACCGCTTTGTGCAGCCGGGCGTGATCGTGGTCGATTATTCGATGCCGCAGATGAACGGACTGGAGTTCTGCCAGGCCCTGCAGGACCTGCCGTGCAAAACCATCCTGCTGACCGGCACCGCCGACGAAGGCATTGCCGTGCAGGGCTTCAACCACGGGCTGATCGACCGCTACGTGAAGAAGCACGACAGCAATATGGTCGAGCGGCTGGACCAGGAGATCGACGCACTCCAGCAGCAGTATTTCGCCACCCTGTCGCGCACGCTGCGCGATCTGCTGACGCGCCACTCGTTTTCCTTCCTGTCGGACCCGGCGATCTGCGAGCGGGTGCGCCAGGTCACCGCGCGTTACGGCTTTGTCGAGTACTACCTCTACCCCAACCCGGCCGGCATCCTGATGCTGACGGCGCAGGGCCAGGCCACGCTGATGGTGATCGAGACACGCGCCGGCCTGATCAACCAGGTGGAATCTGCGGAAGCTTACGATGCGCCGGCGGCCCTGATCGAGGGACTGCGCGAGGGCCGCATCGTGCCTTTCTTCTGGCCAGGCAACGGCATGTACACGCCGGCCTGCATCGACTGGGAGCAATATTGCCTGCCGGCCGAGCGCTGCGAAGGGCGCGAGGATTATTTCTACGCGCTGTTCGACCTGCCGCGCCATCTACTGCAGGAGCCGGTGGTCAGCTTCCAGGGTTTCCTGGACGATTTTGCCCGTCACCCCGAGAGGGTCACCGGGCGCGCAGCGCGCTAAGCCACACCGCGCAGGAGAGCAAGCCTCACCTGCGCGCGCCGCATCAGGCCGAAGGCTGCGCGGGGGCGTTGCGGTTGCCGCCTCGCACCATGTCGAAACGAAACAGCCGGCACTCGATATTGCCGTTGTACAGCGGCGTGCGGCGCGACTCCTTGAGCCGCAGGCGGCGCGGCAGCGTCAGGTCGCCAGTGAACACCCATGCCTGCCAGCCCGCGAAATGCTGCTTGAGCGTGGTGGCAAAGGCGCTGGCGAACTGATTGGCGGCCTCGTCATCGATCTCGTCGACCGGTGCTTCGTCCATCGGCCGCCGGCGTTCTCCCCGCACGGCAATCCGCTCACCATACGGCGGGTTCATCAACATCAGGCCGGGGGCCGCGAACGGCGGCTGCGCAAAGCGCGCATCCACCTGCTTCAACCGCACTTCGCCGGGCAAGCCCGCGCGTTCCCAGTTGGCTTGCGACATCGACAGCATGTCGGTGGAAATATCGCTGCCAGCGAGTTCCAGGGGCTCGGACGCGACGCGCTTGCGCGCGGCCTCCTCATCATCGCGCGCAGCCGCCTTCAGCGCATTCCACGTCTTGTTGTCGGCGCCTTTCAGGCGCTCGAAGCCAAAGCTGCGATTCGCGCCAGGAGCCAAGCCAAGGGCCACCTGGGCAGCTTCCACCAGGAAGGTGCCGCTGCCGCACATCGGATCGTAGAACGGGCGTTCGGTCTGGCCTGGCACCCATCCGGCCAGGCGCAGGATGCCGGCGGCCAGGTTTTCCTTTAGCGGCGCCTCTCCCTTCTCCAGGCGCCAGCCCCGCTTGAACAGCGGATCGCCCGAGGTGTCGAGGTAGAGCGTGCAATCGTGCTCGGTCAGGTGAGCATAAATCCGCACATCCGGATTCACGGTATCGACGCTGGGCCGCTCGCCCGAGCGCTCGCGCATGGCGTCGCAAACCCCGTCCTTGATACGCAGGGCAATGAAATTCAGGCTCTGCAGCGGCGAGCGATGCGACGTGACGTCCACCCGCAGCGTCTCATCCGGCGTGAACCAATGATCCCAGCGCTGGGCGCGGACCAGGTCATAGATGTCGTCTTCGCGCCGGTAGCCGCGGTTGGCAACCCGCATCAGCACCCGGCTGGCAATGCGCGAGTGCAGGTTGACTGCATAGGCCGCGGCCATCTCGCCCGAGAAAGTGACGCCACCGGGCATTTCGCGATGGACCTGGATGGGGGCGAGCCTGGCCAGGCCGGGCCGGGCTGCGATCTCGTGCAACTCTTCGGCAAGTGCGCTCTCGAGGCCGCGCGGGCAGGAGGCAAAAAAGGCTTGGGACATGGCTTGGGAATTCCTGCAAACAAAAACGTCCGCCGTAGCGGACGGGGTCGGATAGCGCGCAGTGTACCGCGCTCCGGGGCTTCAGCCCGCCGCGAGGGCGCGATCGAGGAAGTCCAGGCGGTCCTGGCCCCAGAAAGGCTGGCCGTCATAGACGTACCACGGCGCGCCGAACGCGCCGACGGAAACCGCGTCCTGGGTATGCTGCGTATAGGCGGCCTGGACAGCCTGCGCGTCACTCGCCTTGAGCAGCGCCGCGCCTTCCAGGCCGATGCTGTCGGCCAGCTGCGCCAGCGTGGCGGCGTCGGCGATATTGCGTTGCTCGGCCCACAGGGCGCGGCCAATGGCGCCGATCAGCTCCATCGCGCGGGCGGTGCCATGGGCCAGTTGGACAGCGATGACCAGCTTGCTGGCGGCGTCGCCGGAGACCGGAAAAAAGGTCGGCTGCGGGTTCAGCGGCAGGCCGAGAAACTCGCTCCAGCGGGCCAGTTCGACCAGGCGGTAGGCCTGGCGCTGCGGCGGACGCTGCGCCAGCGGCAAGCCACCCGAAACAGAGAACACGCGGCCCAGGTCGCAGGGCTTGAGATTGACTTGCACGCCATGCTTGGCCGCAATCGCGGTGAAGCGTTCGTGGCCAAGGTAGACGAAAGGCGATTGCGGGGTGAGATAGTAGTCGACCTGCTTGCTCATCATGTCCTCTGGACGGAGTGGGGCGAGACAACCGCGCGGTGAATGCGGCAATGCTGCGTGAAACGAACGAAATACGATACGAGAGAAAACCCAGACCCAGCGGCCCGCGCAGGCGATGCGCGCGGCTGCAGGCCAACGCGCGTCAGAACGGCTTGACCACCACCAGGATCACCACCGCCAGCAGCACCAGCACCGGCAACTCGTTGAACCAGCGATAGAAGGTGTGCGACCGCGTATTGCGCCCACCCTCGAACTTCTTGAGCAGCACGCCGCAGCCATGGTGATAGCCGATCAACACCAGCACCAGCGCCAGCTTGGCATGCATCCACCCCTGCCCCGGACCGCGCCCGATCCCGTAGCCGATATACAGCCACAGCCCGAACACCAGCGCCGGCACCGCCAGCATGGACATGAAGCGGTAGAGCTTGCGCGCCATCAGCAGCAGGCGCTGCACGCTGGCCGGCTCACGCTCCATGGCGAGGTTGACGAAGATGCGCGGCAGGTAGAACAGGCCAGCGAACCAGGAGACAACGAAAACGATGTGCAGCGCTTTAACCCAGAGCATCTATTACCTAAAACGAGCGAAAATAGTAAGGAGGCGACGCTCCAATTCCTGAAAGGATCCCAGAGCTCTCAGATGGTGAAAGTCCTCTGTCTTCTCCGCTACCCGCGCGCGTATGCGCCTAACGGGGAGACCCGCGAGTCTCCGTCCACGAAGACCGCTAGCAGCACGTATCGCCTCAAATAGCGTTTCCTTTGGGTCTGGAAGCCGCTCCCACTCACCCGCCTCCGGAAGCCTCAACGGATCACGCCCGTTCGGATTTCCCGCAGCAGTTCGGATGGCTTGTTCACTCCCCAACAGCCACGCCTCGGTCATGCGCACGGGCACAATGGGAATCCAATCTTGATCATTCCCATTCATTGCTTGATCTATCTCTTCGAGGCGATCTCGATAGGGATCGCGCTCCGCATCGCGATGGATGAATAGCACCTCGCAAGGGTAGGCGCGCAGGACTTCCTCAACACGAGCCCTTAGTCCATGACCTGCAGGCAAATCATGCTGCGCAAATTGAGGCACTGTCCTCAGCGCAGGGAAGTGGCTCTCGATAAGCCACTGTAGCGGGGTCATGAGCGCGCCATCTGAAGATCCATCGGCCAAAAGCGTATACCGTACCTGAGTCAATGGGCGATCTCCGGCAGAGGTAGTGTCAGTTGAGTTTCCAGACGCTCACGAACTGTTTCATTTTGGGCCGACTCAGTATCTTCCGGCTTGTTCAGATAAGCTACAAGTGTGCCCAGGGACGTGGGATGGTGTTCCGGCATCAACGCTGCACGCCACGTTTCAGCGACAAAACTGAAGTCCGTATACGTGGCGCCGTCTTGTCGATAGCTACCGCAAACAACTAAGTCAGCCGTGCGTAGGCTTTGAACGACGAGAGGCGAGTGAGTATTAATAATGACTTGACGCAACGGATTGTCATCGCAGGCCTCTTCAAGCGGATCCACGGCCATATCGCGAAGCAATTTCGTCATAGCACCCACGCGAGATGGATGAATTCCATTCTCTGGCTCTTCTAGACAGATAACACCTCCAGCATCGCGATCGGCATGCATGATCGCAAGCGCAAGAAATCTCAAGGTCCCATCAGATAGAGCCTTCGCGGGAAAACTAATCCCATCCTTATTTGTCATTACCAGTGTTTTCGTCTGCCGCCTTTCATCAACATCGACAGATAGCTCGGAAACGTCAGGCAGAAGCTCTGACAGCCGAGCTGCAATCAGTCCATCAGTTCCAAGTCGCTTAAGCGTCGCAGGCATATGCGCGCCAGTCGGCGACACCCCTACATCACTTGGCGTTGAGAATTCATCCTCTTTCCTGAGCGCGCTGGGTTCCAATTGCAGCAAAATCCAAGACTCCATCTCTCTTCTTGCCGCAAATGCGGTCGGACGATCAACAGACGAGATAGTGCTTAGTACCGTTCGGCGAGCTCCCAATGCCGAAAAGCGTTCCGGCCGTCCTCGACTACCGCTTTCATCTTGGTGAACAAATACGCTATCTCCCTCTGTCGAAATAAATGGAGATGTTTTTGTACCGCCTTTAATCGACTCCCAGAATGCATCTGACGCTGGAAACAGCGTACGACGAAACTCGCTCTTAGGAACGAACCGCAACGCTTCTTTTTTTAGCAGGATACGCTCGGATTCAATCTCATCTGCAGGAACATATTGAAGCACCAATTCGTAGCGCAACAGGGTCACCCGCGGCTCTGCTTGCTGATCGAAATCATCAACAACACTATTTGGCACAATAAACTCGGCAGCTATCTCAATAGTGTCCCGCATGGAACTACGCGTCCGGGTGAAAATTGAAGCAATTGCGCCACTTGGCTTTTCGCCTCGATCTCGGACTCTGCGGGCAGCATCCATGATTGACAACCGCGTCAGATCGCTCAGAAAAAGGATGACATCGAACAGATTTGATTTTCCAGCACCATTTGCGCCAGCAATGCACGTGAATGGTCCAAAATGTACCGTGACGTCATCAAGACTCTTAAAGCCCTTAACACTAAGCTTTGTGAGCATATGCCTCCTCAATCAGGTGCGGATCTCGCCGTGGCCGAACACCACGTACTTCAGCGAGGTCAGGCCTTCCAGGCCGACCGGGCCGCGTGCGTGCAGCTTGTCGTTGGAGATGCCGATCTCGGCGCCCAGGCCGTACTCGAAGCCATCGGCAAAGCGCGTCGACGCATTGATCATCACGCTGGCCGAGTCCACCTCGCGCAGGAAACGCATGCCGGTGGTGTAGTTCTCGGTGATGATGGAATCGGTATGCGCCGAGCCGTAGGTATTGATGTGCTCGATGGCCTCGTCCAGCCCGGCCACGGTGCGGATCGCCAGCACCGGCGCCAGGTACTCGAGCCGCCAGTCTTCTTCGGTGGCGTCGACCAGGCCGGTGAAACCGGCCGCTTCCAGCGTGGCGCGGGTAGCGGCGCACACGCGCAGCTCCACGCCCTTTTCCTGGTAGATGCGGCACAGCGGCGGCAGCGCCGCGGCGGCGACAGCGCGCGCGACCAGCAGCGTTTCCATCGTGTTGCAGGGTGCGTAGCGCTGGGTCTTGGCGTTGTCGGCAACGCGCACGGCCTTGTCCAGATCCGCGTCCACATCGATATAGACGTGGCAGATACCATCCAGGTGCTTGATCATGGGCACCCGCGCTTCTGCCATCAGGCGCGCGATCAGGCTCTTGCCGCCGCGCGGCACGATCACGTCGACGTATTCGGTCATGGTGACGAGGCGGCCAACCGCGGCGCGGTCGGTGGTCGAGATCACCTGCACCGCTTCGGGCGGCAGGCCGGCGGCGGCCAGGCCCTCGGCCACCAGGGCGGCCAGCGCGGTATTGGAATCGATCGCCTCGGAGCCGCCGCGCAGGATGGTGGCGTTGCCCGACTTCAGGCACAGCGCGGCTGCGTCGATGGTCACGTTGGGGCGCGATTCGTAGATGATGCCGATGACGCCCAGCGGTACCCGCATCTGGCCCACCTGGATGCCGGTGGGACGGAATTTCATGTTGCTGATCTCGCCGATCGGGTCCGCCAGCGCGGCGATCTGTTCCAGGCCGGCGGCCATGGTGTCGATCGCCTTGTCCGAGAGCGTCAGGCGGTCGATGAAAGCGGCATCCTGACCGTTGGCGCGGGCACGCTCCACGTCGCCGGCGTTCACGGCCTTGAGGTGCGCGGCGTCGCGGCGGATGGCGGCGGCAATGGTCAGCAGCGCGCGGTTCTTGTCCGCGGTGGAGGCGCGCGCCATGGCGCGGGAGGCGGCGCGGGCCTGCTGGCCGACGCGGTCCATGTATTGCTTGAGATCGAGCTCGTTCATATTCCTGGCCAGGGGACCCGGCCCTCAATGCTTGGTTTTTTGTCGGCTACGGCTGGCTATGCGGGTCACTGGCAGTGATCTCCAACGACCGCGCTACCGGCTACCGGCCTGCGGGCTTACCGGGCGATGGTCAGCGCCAGCTGCAGCAGGCCATCCCAGGGCTCGGCCGGCATGCCTTCGGCGCGCAGGCCCTTGACCTGCCGGTCCAGCTTGGCGGCCATGCCCAGCGCCGCTTCCAGCTGCGCCAGCGAGAGGCGCTGCGCGGCCTGCGGCACCAGCTTTTCGCGCGGGCCCCATATACGCAGTTCACGCGTCAGGACACCGATCTGCTTGCCTGCCGCCAGCCCTTGCCGGACCTTGGATAATACGCGAATTTCCTCGGTCAGCGCCCACAGCACCAGCACCGTGGCCTCGCCCTCCCCGCGTAGCCCTTCGAGCATGCGCACCAGGCGCGGCACGTCGCCGCTGAGCATGGCTTCGGAGAGCTTGAAGACGTCGTAGCGGGCCACGTTGAGCACCGCATCGTGCACCTGCTCGAAGGTCAGCGGACCAGCGGGATACAGCAGGCCGAGCTTCTGGATTTCCTGGTGAGCGGCCAGCAGGTTGCCTTCGACCTTGTCGGCGATGAACTGCAGCGCGCGCCGCCCCGGTTCGCCGGGCTCGACCCGTTGCTGCTGCAGCGCCAGCCGCTCGCCGACCCAGGCCGGCAGCCGGGTGCGGTCGACGGAATCAACCTTGATCGACACGCCGGCGGCGTCCAGCGCCTGGAACCAGGCCGACTTGGCCGTGGCAAAGTCCAGCCGCGGCAGCGTGATGAACATGACCACGTCCGGCGAAGGCTGGGCAGCCACCGCGCGCAGCGCCTCGCCGCCGTCCTTGCCGGGCTTGCCGGAGGGAATCCGCAGCTCGACGATCTTGCGGTCGCCGAACAGCGACATCGATTGCTGCGCCTGGACCACGTGGCCCCAGTTGAAGCCGCGCTCGGAAGACAGCACCTCGCGCTCCGTGAAGCCGGCCTCGCGCGCAGCCTGGCGCAGGCGGTCGACCGCCTCCAGCACCAGCAGGTGCTCATCGCCATGCACCACGTAGAGCGGAGCCAGGCCGCGTCCCTTGGCCTGGCGCAGGTGCGCTTCGAGTCCATCGAGCTTGAGCTGCATGCCGTGCGCTTCTTTCCTCTGTCCTTGCCTGTTGGGCTTGTCTGGCCGGCGTTTATCGCGCCGCTCAGATGGCCTTGACCGCGCTCAGCCGGCGAATCAGCTGCTGCACGATGTCACGCTGCATGTCGCGATAGAGCTGCTGCTCTTCGTAATCCTTGGCCAGCGTGTTGGCTTCGTTGTAGGTCAGGTCGCGCGTGAGCACCAGTTGCGACGGCGCGATCAGCTCCTGGCCGCCGGCGTCACGCAGGCGGAAGGTGAAGCGCTGCGTCAGGCGATACTCGCGCACCACGCCGGTGGTGGTGATCGACAGCACTGTCTTGGTACGCGTGTCCTGCAGCACATCGAGCAGGGCATCCGCCTCTTTCGGGTCGGTCACGATCTGCGTGTCCGACCCGTTGCGGATGGCGCGGCGCAAATCGGAGCCCATCAGCGTATTGGGCGGAATGCTCACATACAGCCGCTTGAATGCGAAGTCCGCGTTGCCGCGCATGTGAAACCCGCAGCCGCCCAGCAGGCCGGCCAGCAGCAGCGTGGCCAGGACCTTGCGGCGGCCCTGCAGCGGTCGATCCAGCTTCTGTCCATCCATGTGGGCAGCTCCCTTGTTGGCTTCTCTCAGCGCTAGTTACAGCGCCACATTAAAGAACCACGTTAACGAGGCGGCCCGGGACCACCACGATCTTCTTCGGCGCGGCGCCTTCAGCGAACCTGGCAACAATCTCGCTGGCGGCGGCCATGGCCTCGATGGCGGCGCGATCGGCAACGGCCGGCACCTTCAGGCTGCCGCGCACCTTGCCGTTGATCTGCAGCACGAGGTCCAGCTCGCTTTGCACCAGCGCGGATTCGTCCACCTGCGGCCACGCTGCGTCGAGCAAGTCGCCGTACTGCGTGGCGTAGCCGAGCTCTTGCCACAGCCCGTGGGTGATGTGCGGCACCACCGGGTACAGCACGCGCAGCAGGATGCCCAGGCCCTCGCGGCGCGCGGCGGGCGTGGCCTGCTTGGCGTCTTCCAGCGCGTTGAGCATCTTCATGGTGGCGGACACCACGGTGTTGTACTGGATGCGCTGATAGTCGTAGTTGGCCTGCTTGAGCACGCCGTGGATCTCGCGACGCAGCGCTGCGTCGGCGTCGCCGGACGGCACGGCATTGCCCGCCGCTGCAATCGCCTCGGCGTTGGCATAGCCATAGTTCCACACCCGGCGCAGGAAGCGCGAAGCGCCCTCCACGCCCGAGCCGCTCCACTCGAGCTGCTGCTCGGGCGGCGCGGCGAACATGACGAACAGGCGCGCGGTGTCGGCGCCGTACTGGTCGATCAGGGCCTGCGGGTCGATGCCGTTGTTCTTGGACTTCGACATCTTCTCCACGCCGCCGATCACCACCGGCTGGCCATCCGCCTTGAGCACGGCGCCCAGCGGGCGGCCGCGCTCATCGGTGCTGACGTCGACTTCGGCCGGGTTGTACCAGGTCTTCTTGCCCGCCGCGTCCTCGCGGTAGTAGGTATCGTTGAGCACCATGCCCTGCGTGAGCAAGTTGGAGAACGGCTCGTTGAACGTGACCAGGCCCATGTCGCGCATGACCTTGGTCCAGAAACGGGCGTACAGCAGGTGAAGGATCGCGTGCTCGATGCCGCCGATGTACTGGTCCATGGGCATCCAGTAGTCGTTGCGCGCGTCGACCATGGTGGCCGCGTCCGGGCAGGTATAGCGCATGTAATACCAGCACGAATCGATGAAGGTATCCATGGTGTCGGTCTCGCGGCGCGCCGGCTTGCCGCACGACGGGCAGGTGCACGCGAGGAAACGCGGGTCCTTGGCCAGCGGGTTGCCGGTGCCGTCCGGCACCAGGTCTTCCGGCAGCACCACCGGCAGGTCCTGCTCCGGCACCGGCACCACGCCGCAGCCGTCGCAATGGATCAGCGGGATCGGCGTGCCCCAGTAGCGCTGGCGCGAGATGCCCCAGTCGCGCAGACGCCAGGTGATCTTCTTCTCGCCCAGGCCCTTGGCACCGAGATCGGCTGCGATGGCTTCTACCGCAGCCTTGTAGTCCAGGCCGTCGTATTTGCCGCTATGGATGCAGGTGCCGTGCTCCTTGTCGCCATACCACTCCTGCCAGGCTTCGGTGGAGAACGGCTGGCCCTTTTTGGCGTCAACCATGTCGACCACTTGCTTGATCGGCAAGCCGTACTTGTTGGCAAAGGCGAAGTCGCGCTCGTCGTGCGCGGGCACGCCCATCACAGCGCCGTCGCCGTAGCTCATCAGCACGTAGTTGCCAACCCACACCTCGACCTGCTCGCCGGTCAGGGGGTGCACAACCTTCAGGCCGGTGGGCATGCCCTTCTTTTCCATGGTCGCCATATCGGCTTCCATCACCGAGCCGTGCTTGCACTCGTTGATGAAGGCGGCCAACTCAGGATTGGTCGCGGCGGCATGGGTGGCCAGCGGGTGCTCGGCGGCGACCGCGCAGAAAGTCACGCCCATGATGGTGTCGGCGCGCGTGGTGAACACATAGAGCTTGCCGTCGCCGATCAGCTTGCCGTCGTCACCGGCGATGGCATGCGTAAACCCGAAGCGCACGCCCACGCTCTTGCCGATCCAGTTCTGCTGCATGATCTTGACGCGCTCGGGCCAGCCCAGGTCGTCCAGATCGCCGAGCAGTTCCTCGGCGTAATCGGTGATGCGCAGGTAGTACATCGGGATCTCGCGCTTTTCAACCAGCGCGCCCGAGCGCCACCCGCGCCCGTCGATGACCTGCTCATTGGCCAGCACGGTCTGGTCGACCGGATCCCAGTTCACCGTGCCAGTCTTGCGGTAGGCGATGCCCTTTTCCAGCATCTTGAGGAACAGCCACTGGTTCCAGCGGTAGTAGTCCGGGCTGCAGGTGGCGACTTCGCGCGACCAGTCGATGGCCAGGCCCATCGACTGCATCTGCCGCTTCATTTCAGCGATGTTGTTGTAAGTCCAGGCTGCGGGCGCCACGCCATTGTTGAGCGCGGCGTTTTCCGCCGGCATGCCGAACGCATCCCAGCCCATCGGCATCAGCACGTTGTGCCCATTCATGCGCAGATGGCGCGCCATCATGTCGTTGATGGTGTAGTTGCGCACGTGGCCCATATGCAGCTTGCCCGACGGGTAAGGCAGCATCGAGCAGGCATAGAACTTCGGCTTCTCGCTGCCGTCGGCCAGCTTCGCCTCTTCCGATACGCGGTAGGCATCGATGGCTTGCCAGTGTTGCTGGGCGGCTTGTTCAACGGCTGAGGGAAGATATTTGTCTTGCATGTTCAGGACAACGGCGCGGTGCGTCGGCGTGCGAAAAGCGTGGAAAAGATAAGCGGCGGGCAAGCCTTGCGGCGCCCGCCTGCGCTGGAACGGCGAAAGTGCCGATTATAACCGTCGGCACTTTCGGCGCAGGGCCTGCCGGGGCCTTACTTCAGGCCAAGCACGTCCTGCATGTCGAACAGCCCGGTGGGCTTGTCGGCGAGGAAGCGCGCCGCGCGTAGCGCGCCCTCGGCATACGACTGGCGGCTCGACGACTTGTGCGTGATCTCGATGCGCTCGCCGGTGCCGGCGAACATCACGGTGTGGTCGCCCACGATATCACCGCCGCGCACGGTGGCAAAGCCAATGGAATTGGGGTCGCGCGGGCCGGTGTGGCCTTCGCGGGCAAACACGCCGCAGGTCTTCAGATCGCGGCCCAATGCCTTGGCCACCACCTCGCCCATCGCCAGCGCGGTGCCCGACGGGGCATCCACTTTATGGCGGTGGTGCGCCTCGATGACTTCGATGTCGTAGCCGGACGACAGCAGCTTGGCGGCGACTTCCAGCAGCTTGAACGTGGCATTGACGCCCACGCTCATATTGGCGGAGAACACCACGCCAATGTGCTTGGCAGCTTCGGCGATGGCGGCACGGCCGGCGTCGTCAAACCCGGTGGTGCCGGTGACCACCTTGACACCCAGGCGCCTTGCCGCTGCCAGGTGCACGAGCGTGCCCTCGGGACGGGTGAAGTCGATCAGGCAGTCGGCGCCAGCGAGGGCAGCTTCGATATCCGAGGTGATCACCACGCCCGTGGCGCGGCCCAGCAGCAGCCCGGCATCCTGGCCCAGCGCCGGGGCCCCCGGCACATCCAGCGCGCCCGACAGGGTGACGCCTTCGGTGGCGAGTACGTGTTCGATCAGCATACGGCCCATGCGGCCGGAGGCACCTGCGATGGCGATATTCATGGCGTGTCAGCAGTCAAAATACAAGCCGGCCGCGTGATGCGGCCGGCATTCGGGCCTGAAGGCTCAGTTGGTCGGGCTGGCGGGGCCACCGGCTGCGGCGGACGAGGCGGCGGCAGCCGGCGCTGCAGGCGCCGCAGCCGCTTCCGACGCCGCGGCACCGGTTTCAGCCGGTGCCTTGGGCGTCGGTATCTTGCCCGCCTGCATGGCCTTCATGCCGTCGATTTCGGCAATCAGTTCATATTCGGACGGCAGTTCGTCACCACCGAACTTGACCAGCTTGTCGCCATCGAAGAACACGGTATAGCGGCGCTGCTGCACCACCGGCGTATTGCCGCGGCGGAACGAGAACACATAGTCCCAGCGATTGCCGTGGAACACATCGGCCAGCAGCGGCGTGCCGAGCAGGAACTTGACCTGCTCGCGCGTCATGCCTTCACGCAACTGGGCGGCGGCTTCACGCGAGACAAAGTTGCCTTGCACGATATTGATACGGTACGGCGTGATCGCGTTGGCGACCTTGCGCGACGTATTGTCATAGGTGGAGCACGCAGCCGTTAGCAGAGTAGCTGCAGCCAGCACAGTAGTAACCAGCGTCGGACGCATGGCGGACGAACGAAATGAACGCATGTATCTCGCTTCTAGAAGGGAGAGAAAAGTGCCGATTCAGGCCCTCACGGCGCTTACCATGAGGCGGCAGCGGCGATGGATCATCGCGAGCGCAGCCTAGGGCTGGTGACCGAGCCCCGGGCAACCGCCGGGGCGACTTTTGCCGCCAAAACCCTTATGATTCAACTATCCAGACATTGTACTCTAGGGAGTCACGCCCATGCCGAGTCCGGCGGACCTCAAAAATATCGGTCTTAAAGCGACCGTACCGCGCCTGAAGATCCTCGAGATCTTCCAGACCAGCGAGCAGCGCCACCTCAGCGCGGAAGATGTTTACCGCATCCTGCTCAACGAACAAATGGATATCGGCCTTGCAACCGTCTATCGCGTGCTGACCCAGTTCGAGCAGGCTGGACTGCTGTCGCGCAACAACTTCGAATCCGGCAAAGCCATTTTCGAGCTGAATGAAGGCAAGCATCACGACCACCTGGTCTGCATCGATTGCGGCCGCGTGGAGGAATTCTACGACTCCGAGATCGAGCGTCGCCAGCAAAGCATCGCAACCGAGCGCGGCTTCGCGCTGCAAGAACACGCATTGTCGCTCTATGGCAGCTGCACCAAGCACGAGTGCCCCCACCGGCCCAAGCGCTAAGCCTGCCGCGGCCCGCCGCGCGAACATAAAAAAACCGGCGCCAGCGCCGGTTTTTTTATTTCAAGCCTGCTTCACGACTCCGTATGATCCTGCTCGGCAACGATATGCAGGCCGCGCGCAACCGTCGGCACGCCGACGAATTCGCCCACGACCTGGCGGAACAGCCCGCGTGCCCACACCAGCATCGGGTGGGTGTTGCGGCTGCGGTGCCAGAACATGTTCAGGCCCAGCGTGGTGTTGAGTTCCGCCGGCAAGGGGAAGGCCTTGAGGCCATAGGTCTCGCAAGCCATGTCCTTGGTTAGCGCATTGACCGTGAAGATCATGTCGGTCTGCGCGGCGAGTTCCGACTGCGCGCGCCAGGAATGCACCGTCAGCGTGGCATTGCGCTTTAGCCCGCGCTGCTGCAACGCGTAGTCCAGCGGGATCAGCGACGGTGCCGGACGGCCATTGCCGCCGGAATGCGCCATGAAGATGTGACCGCAGTCGAGATACTGCTCGAGCGTGCAGGTGCCCTTGAGCACCGGATGGTTTTTACGCGCGCAAACCCAGAGGTTGAGCGAAGTCACCATCTCTTCCACGATTTCGGGATGCCGGGTCGGGAATGGCGAGAACGCCAGATCCAGCTCGTTGCCGCGCATGGCGGCCACGTCCGACTCCCAGGAATGGGATTCGACCAGCTTGATATGCAACTCCGGCGCCAGTTGCTTGATGCGCAGGATAAAGCGGTTAAAGACCGTATCGCCCAGCTCGGCGGCAAAGCCGATGTTGAGGGTGCCGGTGGCGGTGGCGGGGTCGAAATTATCGGCGTCGCCCTCGTTGATCGAGGACCACAGGTCCAGCATGTCGCGAATCTTCGGCCCCAGTTCCAAGGCTCGCGGCGTCAGGCCGTGCGGCACGCGGATGAAGAGGGGATCGTCGAAAATCTCGCGAAGGCGGCCCAGCGAATGCGAAACCGCAGGCGCGGTCATATGCATTTTTTCCGCGACGTAGGTCGCGTTTCGCTTGCTGAGCAGCTCGGTAAAAATCACGAGCAGCTTGGTATCCACATTCACCATGATCTCACCCAGGTTGGATTGGGAATTGGGAATGACCGTATCGTCACTTGCATTGGCTGCACATCGGTGTTTTCAGCACTTTCACAGTGTAAGAGCAAAGCGGGGAGTGGAACAGGAATTCCGCGCCAGCCCCTTGCACCGTGCCGGTCGTCATCCTTTTGCCAGGATCCTGGCAAAAGGACCCGCCCGGGCTTCCGATAGCTGGAGTTGCAAGCCGACGGCAAAGCGGCATCCCGGGGAATGCCGCCTTGTTCCGTGCGCAAACCAACCTATCCCGGCAAACTTACTTGGCGACCACGCGAGCCATTTCCAGCACCTTGTTGGAATAGCCCCATTCGTTGTCGTACCAGCTCACGATCTTGACGAAGGTCGAGTCCAGCGCGATGCCGGCTTCCGCATCGAAGATCGAGGTGCGTGCGTCGCCGCGGAAATCCGTGGCAACGACCTTGTCTTCCGTATAGCCCAGCACGCCCTTGAGCGCGCCCTGGCTCTGTGCCTTCATTTCGGCGCAGATCTCGGCGTAGGTAGCACCCTTTTCCAGCTCGACGGTCAGGTCGACCACCGATACGTCGGAGGTCGGCACGCGGAACGACATGCCGGTCAGCTTCTTGTTCAGCTCGGGAATCACCACGCCCACGGCCTTGGCGGCGCCAGTGCTCGACGGGATGATGTTTTCCAGGATGCCGCGGCCACCGCGCCAGTCCTTGTTGGACGGGCCATCGACGGTCTTTTGCGTGGCGGTGGTGGCGTGCACGGTGGTCATCAGGCCGCGCTTGATGCCCCATTTGTCGTTCAGCACCTTGGCGACCGGCGCCAGGCAGTTGGTGGTGCAGCTGGCGTTGGAGATGATCGCCTCGCCCTTGTACGTGCCGTGGTTCACGCCGTACACGAACATCGGGGTGTCATCCTTGGACGGTGCCGACATGATCACCTTCTTGGCGCCCGCGTCGATGTGCTTCTGCGCGCCTTCCTTGGTCAGGAAGATGCCGGTGGATTCGATCACCACGTCGGCGCCGATCTCGCCCCACTTCAGCTCGGACGGATCCTTGACAGCGGTCAGGCGGATTTTCTTGCCATTGACGATCAGGGTGTTGCCGTCGACCGACACTTCGCCGTCAAAGCGGCCGTGCACCGAGTCGTACTTCAGCATGTAAGCCAGGTAGTCGGGTTCGAGCAGGTCGTTGATGCCGACGACTTCGATTTCCTTGAAGTTGGCTGCGGCTGCGCGGAACACCATGCGCCCGATGCGGCCGAAGCCGTTGATGCCGATCTTGATGGTCATGTTGATCTCCTGAGTAGGCTAACGATCGATGGATGCGGGAAAGCGTCTGCCGGCCCGCGCGGCCGAGTCGACCGCTGCGCGGGCCCGGGAATACCTGTTACTGACCGAGCGTGTCGCGCACGGTGCGCACGACGTTCTCGACCGTGAAGCCGAAGTGCTTGAACAATACGCCAGCGGGAGCCGATTCGCCGAAGGTGTCAATGCCCACCACGGCCTGGACCTGGTACTTCCACCAGAAGTCCGTCACGCCTGCCTCGACCGCCACGCGCGGCACGCCGGCCGGCAGCACCGATGCCTTGTAGGCGGCGTCCTGCTTGTCGAACACCGTGGTTGCCGGCACCGAGACCACGCGCACGTGCACGCCATCGGTGGCCAGTTGGTCTGCGGCACCCACGGCCAGGCCGACTTCCGAGCCGGTGGCGATGATCACGGCATCCGGACGGCCGGTCTTGGGATTGTTGCCGGCGCGCAGCACATAGCCGCCCCGCGCGATATCGGCGCGGGTGGTGTCGTCACGCTTCTGGAACGGCAGGTTCTGGCGGCTGAAAATCAGGCAGCTCGGGCCGTTCTCGCGGCGCACGGCCTGGGCCCAGGCCACTGCGGTTTCGGTCGTGTCGGCGGTACGCCACACGTCCATGTTGGGGATCAGGCGCAGGCTGGCGACGTGTTCGATCGACTGGTGGGTCGGGCCGTCCTCGCCCAGGCCAATGGAGTCGTGGGTAAACACGAACAGCGTGCGGATCTTCATCAGCGCCGCCATGCGCAGGGCATTGCGGCTGTAGTCGGAGAAGGTCAGGAAGGTGCCGCCGTAGGGGATGTAGCCACCATGCAGCGTGATGCCGTTCATGATGGCGCTCATGCCGAACTCGCGCACGCCGTAGTTGATGTGGTTGCCCCAGGCATCGCCGCGCACGGCCTTGCTGCCGGACCAGTTGGTCAGGTTGGAGCCGGTCAGGTCGGCCGAGCCACCCAGGAATTCCGGCAGCACCGGCGCAAGCGCCTCGATGGTGTTCTGGCTGGCCTTGCGGGTAGCGATGGTTTCCGCCTTTTCCTCGCACTTGGCCAGGAAAGCGTCCACGGCAGCGTCAAACGCGCCTGGCAGCTCGCCGCGCATGCGGCGCTGGAATTCGCCGGCTTCGTATGGGAAGCGCTCAGCGTAAGCCTCGAACAGCGCGTTCCAGGCCTTTTCCAGCGAACCGCCGCGGGCCTTTGCATCCCATGCCGTATAGACTTCGGACGGGAGTTCGAACGGAGCGTGTGCCCAGCCCAGCGCCTCGCGCGTGGCCAGGATTTCGGCGCCGCCAAGCGGCGCGCCATGCACATCGTGGCCGCCTTCCTTGTTGGGCGCGCCCTTGCCGATCAGGGTGCGGCAGCAGATCAGGGTCGGACGGTCGCTGTGCTTGGCCTCGGCGATGGCGGCATCGACGGCGGCGGCGTCATGGCCGTCCACCGCGCGGATCACATTCCAGCCGTAGGCTTCGAAACGCTTCGGCGTGTCGTCGGCGAACCAGTGCACCACGTCGCCGTCGATCGAGATGCCGTTGTCGTCCCAGAGCGCGACCAGCTTGTTCAGCTTGAGCGTGCCGGCCAGCGAGCAGGCCTCGTGGCTGATGCCTTCCATCAGGCAGCCGTCGCCCAGGAATACATAGGTGTGGTGGTTGACGATGTCAAAGCCCGGGCGGTTGAATTCCTCGCCCAGCAGGCGTTCAGCCAGCGCCATGCCGACCGCGTTGGTCAGGCCTTGGCCCAGCGGGCCGGTGGTGGTTTCCACGCCCGGGGTGATGCCATATTCCGGGTGGCCTGCCGTCTTGCTGTGCATCTGGCGGAAGTTCTTCAGTTCGGCCAGGGGCAGGTCGTAGCCGGTCAGGTGCAGCAGCGCGTAAAGCAGCATCGAGCCGTGGCCGTTGGACAGCACGAAGCGGTCGCGGTCAGCCCACTTGGGGTTGCTCGGGTTATGCTTCAGATGACGGCCCCACAGCGCAACCGCGATATCCGCCATGCCCATCGGCATGCCGGGGTGGCCTGAATTGGCCTGCTGGACGGCGTCCATGGCCAGGACGCGGATGGCGTTGGCCATGAGTTGGACGGGCTGCGAAGCGTGCGGACTAGCGGCGGGATGAGCGAGGTGAGACATGCGGCGGGAACCTGGCGGCGGGAAAAGCGCAATTTTACCAGATCAAAGGGGGGAGTTAGGCCACCCGGCGACCCCGCCTGGCGGCCATCTGCAATGGACCGAATGGCTTTCCCCGGGCGTCGGCACCACCTTGGGCCAGATTCGGCTGCTCGCGGCAATGCGCTCGCCGTACCAGCAAATCGAGATTGGCGAGCATCCCCGCTTTGGCCGGATCTTCCGCCTCGACGGCCGCATCATGAGCGCGGAAGCGGACGCCTTCATACAGCATGAGCTGATGGTGCACCCCATGGCCGTGGCCCATGGCGCGGCGCGCTCCGCGCTGGTGGTGGGTGGCGGCGACGGCGGCTCGGCACATGAATTGCTGCGCCTGCCCTTCATGCGCGAGGTGGTAGTGGCCGAACTCGACCCCGATGTCGTGACGCTGGCCCGGGCCTGGCTGGACGGCATCCACCAGGGCGCCTTCGAGGATCCACGCATGCACCTCGCCATTGGCGACGCGCTGGGCTTGATGGAAGCCTTTGGCCGCGCGGGGCGGCAGTTCGACCTGATCGTATTCGATTTGACCGAGGCCGACGACGGCAGCCCGGCGGCGGCGCTCTTCTCCAGCCATGGCCTGCACGCCGCCCGGCGCTGCCTGGCGCCCGGCGGCGTGCTGTCCTTGCACCTTGGCCCGCCGGAACACCGCCCCGATTCGGTTAGCGTGCTCGCCGCGCGCTTGCGGCAGTGCTTTGCGCAAGTCCGGCCCATCACCACCTTCATCCCCGTCTACGGCGCGCAATGGGCCATCGCGCTGGCCAGCGACACCCTCGACGTGCGCGGCGCCGATGCCGCGCAGCTCGACGAGCGGCTGCGCGCCTGGAAGCTTGACCGCAAGCTGCGCTGCTACCACGCCGCGCTCCATTCGGCCTTGTTCGCCCTGCCCCTGCACTTGCAGGCGCTTTTCGACAGCGCCTGCGCACCCGCGTAAGATGCTCGTTCGCACCGCGAGTCTTGCCGCCCAGGCAAGCCCCGCGCGGCTTCCCGTAACCAGGAGACGATCATGACAAGACCGGCCAACACCCCCTGGCTCACCCCCTACCTGACGGTGGGCAACGGGCGCAGCGCGCTCGACTTCTACCACCGCGCCTTCGGTTTCAGCGCGGGGAACGTGGTCGACGAAAACGGTGTGCCGACCCACGCCGAGATGCACTACCAGGGCGAGCTCGTCGTGATGTTCGCGCCCGAAGGCGCCTGGGGCAGCACCGCGCGCGCGCCCCGCTCGCTCGGCGTCGAATGCCCGCAGACGTTCTACGTCTACTGCGACGATGTCGATGCCATGCACGCGCGTGCCGTCGCCGCCGGCGCGGTCAGCCTGATGGCGCCCGCCGACCAGTTCTGGGGCGACCGCTACTGCATGGTCGAGGATCCCGATGGCTACCGCTGGGGCTTCGGCAAGCCGGTGGACAAAACCGCCGGCAAGAACGAGGATGGATCCGCCTGATGCCGCCTCGCTTTTTCATTGATGCCGCGCTGGCCGCCGAGACCGACATGCCGTTGCCCGAAGCCGTGGTGCGCCATGTTCAGGTGCTGCGGCTCAACCCCGGCGACGACATCACCCTGTTCGACGGGCGCGGCGGCAGCCATGCGGCTACCCTGGTCGAAATCGGCAAGCGCCATGCGCTGGCGCGGATCGGCAGCCACGATCCGTTCGAGGCCGAGCCGCCGTTCCGCGTCACGCTGGCGCAGGGGCTGGCGGGCGGCGACAAGATGGACTGGCTGATCGAGAAATCCGTCGAACTTGGCGTTGCCGCCATCCAGCCGCTGCAGGCGGCTCGCTCCGTGGTCCGGCTCTCGGCGGAGCGGGCACAGAAGCGCCACGCGCACTGGCAGGCGCTGGTCGAGGCCGCATGCGAGCAATGTGGACGCAATCGCTTGCCGGAGGTCGCGCCGGTCGCGAACGTGGAATCCTGGCTAGGCCTGCAGGCGAAGCCTGCAGCGGCCCAAGAAGGGGCACGGCTGCTGGTATCACCGCGGGCCTCGCAGTCGCTGGTATCGCTTGCCACCGAGCAGCGCAATGCGCTGCTGGACCGCGGCGTGACGCTGCTGATCGGCCCCGAAGGCGGGCTGGCGCCGGACGAGGAGGCGGCGGCGCTGCGCGCCGGTTTCACGGGCGTGTCACTCGGGCCGCGCATCTTGCGTACGGAAACGGCCGGGCTTGCTTGCCTGGCCACGCTCAACGCGGTACTGGGCGGATTTTGACGGCACCCGCGGGCCATCCCGGCCCGGTGCCACAATCACCGGAAGGAGTCGATCATGGGACTACTCGATAGCGTGCTGGGCGGAGTGCTCGGGCAGCGCGGCAGCGGCGAAGCGGGCGCTGGCGGCCTGAACCCGAAGATGATGATGGCGCTGGGGCTGCTGGCCATGCTGGCCATGCGCCATAAGGACGGGGACAGCAGCGGCGGCGCCGCGCAGGATCCGGCCTCGGCAGGCGCGGGAGGCCTTGGCGGCCTTGGCGGCCTTGGCGGACTGCTCGGCGGGCTGATGGGCGGCGGCGCGGCCGGTGGCGCACCAGGCGGCCTGGATCTGGGCGGATTGCTCGGCGGGCTGCTGGGCGGCCAGGCCGGCGGCGCCCCCGCGCTGGGCGCGGCGGCCGGCGGCATCGGTGCCTTGCAGCAGGTCCTGGCCCAGGCCGGCCTGGGCGAACAGGTCAACTCGTGGATCGGCACCGGCGCCAACCAGGCGGTCTCGCCGTCCGCGCTGGCCAGCGCACTGGGTGGTACCGGCGCACTGGAGAGCCTGGCCGAAAAAACGGGCCTGTCCCAGGACGATGTCGCAGCCCATCTCAGCGAAGGATTGCCGGAGCTGATCGACAAGCTGACGCCGCAAGGCCAGGTACCGCCGGCGGCGTAACCCCGCGCCCTGCCGGAAAAGCAAAAGGCCCGCTGGCAGCGGGCCTTTTTTATCTTGCTGTCTTCGCGACTGCCGGCTGGCGCTCAGGCGAAGGAGTAGAACACGCGGAACTGCACCTTGCGCTCGGCCCAGAAATCGGCCGCATCACGAAACACATCCAGCAAAACCTCGCGCCCTTCCTTGTCGAACTTCTGCGCAATCGGCAGCCCTTCGAGCACGATCACGAAACCGGGCTGCGGGCCCGCCTTGTAAATCAGGTCGGTCAGGCAATCGGCCAGCGCATCGAAATTCTTGCCGAAATGCTTGGGAAAGAGGAAGTTGGTGGCGATGGTTTCCAGCACTTCCGCCTTGCTCTGGCAGTGCGCGCAGTTCGCATACAGGAAATGCTGGCCCAGCTCCGCCGCGGCCTGGGCGAGTTCGGGCACGCGAAACGCGCGGATCGACTGGACGATGTTTGGACGCACCGTCTTGAACAGGGTCATGGCTCCCTCTTGGCTGCCGTCAGTGCCGGCTGCGGGAACGGGTGCGAGCGGCGGTTGTTGCGAGAGCTCGTTGCGGGGCATCGTCAACACGTTGTCGTAAAGATTCCGGGCCTGGGTCTGGGCCCGCTGCCAGCCATCTCCGGCGCCGCGCTCTTCGCGGGCGGCAAGGGCGTCGCCCAGTCCGAAAATGTCAGTCATCATTTGGCTATCCGTTTGAAACTGTTGTAGTGGTCGTCCGTGTAGTAACAGTCGTTGGTGGCGCGTTGATCACCGCCACATACGATCCGTCGTGCTCCTCGATTTCGGCTGTTTGTCTTCACCGTGTATTCGCGGTAGTAATTGCGCGACCTTTGCGGCAGGGCGCGCTCGTAGTTGCCGAACCTCGAGCCATCCTTGGCATAGGGAAACGGGCCGCCCGCTTCGATCCGCTCCAACGTGGACTGTGCCTCGTTGGGCAACTGTTGTACTGCGATGGTTCCCGTGCCGTCATCGGCTGCCTGGCGTGCCAGCACCGGCTGCGCCAGCGCGCACGACAACGCCACGCCTGCCAGCACCCGGCTTGCCACTCGCGCCAGACCGGCGACTGAAATCCATTGTGATGCGCGCTGCGTCAAAGGAATCTGGGAACCCACGTTGCTTGTCTTGATTTGAGGACACCAACCAAACGATCCCGGCGCCGCTGCGCGGTTGCCGCGCCACCCAAACTGCCCATTTTGCCTGCGCCCCGGACGGCCTGCGCATAAATCGACAGCTTCATCGCGCGTGTAACGAGCGCGTACTTCAAAGGCATAAGGTTACGCCCATGCTAATAAATAATCAATCCCCGCCCCCGGGCAGAGTGGAAAACCTCAATTGTTTCAACATGTTAAGAAAATGTGTGCACACACTGACGGGGTGCTGGTGGTAGTAAAAAGGCAATAAAAAAGCCGGGCAAGCCCGGCTTCTTCAAGACTGACAGCGGTTTAGCGCTTAGCCGCCGCATCCACCACCACCAGAGACGTCATGTTGACGATACGCCGCACCGTGGCCGAAGGCGTCAGGATATGGACAGGCGCCTTGACGCCGAGCAGGATCGGCCCGATCGCCACATTGTTGCCCGCTGCGACCTTGAGCAGGTTGTACGCGATGTTGGCGGCGTCGATGTTCGGGCACACCAGCAGGTTGGCCTCACCCTTGAGGGTGCCGTCCGGCACCAGCGTGTCACGCAGCTTCGGGTCCAGCGCGCAATCGCCATGCATCTCACCATCCACCTCGAGATCCGGGGCGCGCTCGCGCAGGATCGCCAGGGTTTCGCGCATCTTCTGCGCCGAAGGCGCTTCGGATGTGCCGAAGTTGGAGTGCGACATCAGCGCCACCTTGGGGACGATGCCGAAGCGCTTGAGCTCTTCGGCGGCCATCAGGGTGATCTCTGCCAGCTGGCCAGCGGTCGGGTCGATGTTGACGTGGGTGTCGACCAGGAAGATCTGCCGGCCCGGCAGGACCAGCCCGTTCATCGCGGCGTACACCTCGCTGCTGCCACCCAGCACCTGATCGATGTAGCGCAGGTGCGCGGCGGTGGTGCTGACCGTACCGCAGATCATGCCGTCGGCTTCGCCCTGCTTGACCAGCATGGCGCCGATCAAGGTGGTGCGGCGGCGCATTTCCAGCTTGGCGTACTGCTGGGTGATGCCCTGGCGGGCCATCATCTTGAAGTACGCCTCGGAGTAGTCGCGGAAACGTGCGTCGTGTTCCGGGTTGACCACGGTGAAGTCGATGCCGCCGCGCAGGCGCAGGCCAAAGCGCTCGATGCGGTGGGCAATGACGGCAGGGCGGCCGACCAGGATCGGGTTGGCCAGCTTTTCATCGACGATCACCTGCACCGCGCGCAGCACACGCTCTTCCTCGCCCTCGGCGAAGACGATGCGCTTCTTCTCCATGTCGACCTGGCGGGCAGCTGCGTAGATCGGCTTCATCAGGGTGCCGGAGTGGTACACGAACTGCTGCAGCTGCAGGCGGTACGCGTCCATGTCCTTGATGGGGCGCGCGGCCACGCCGGACTTCATGGCGGCCTCGGCCACCGCCGGCGCGATCTTGACGATCAGGCGCGGATCGAACGGCTTCGGAATCAGGTACTCGGGGCCAAAGGACAGGTCCTGGATGCCATAGGCGGTGGCGACGATGTCGCTCTGCTCCTGGCGGGCCAGTTCCGCAATCGCATGCGCCGCGGCGACTTCCATCTCACGCGTGATGGTGGTGGCGCCACAGTCAAGCGCGCCACGGAAGATGAAGGGGAAGCACAGGACGTTGTTGACCTGGTTCGGGTAGTCGGTACGGCCGGTGGCGATCACCGCGTCCGGACGGACTTCCTTGACCAGCTCCGGCAGGATTTCCGGGTTGGGGTTGGCCAGGGCCAGCACCAGCGGCTTGTCGGCCATGCGCTGGACCATGTCCTGCTTGAGCACGCCGGCGGCGGACAGGCCCAGGAAAATATCGGCGCCATCGATCACTTCAGCCAGCTTGCGCTTGTCGGTCTTTTGGGCGAAGCGGGCCTTTTCCGGGTCCATCAGCTCGGCACGGCCTTCGTAGACCACGCCAGCCAGGTCGGTCACCCAGATATTCTCGAGCTTCATGCCGAGGTCGAGCAGCAGGTCCAGGCAGGCCAGCGCCGCAGCGCCCGCGCCGGAAGCCACCAGCTTGACCTTGCCGATATCCTTGCCGACCACGGTCAGGCCATTGACCACGGCCGCGCCAACCACGATGGCGGTGCCATGCTGGTCATCGTGGAAGACGGGAATCTTCATGCGCTCGCGCAGCTTGCGCTCGACGTAGAAGCACTCGGGTGCCTTGATGTCTTCCAGGTTGATGCCGCCGAAGGTGGGCTCGAGCGCGGCGATGATCTGCACCAGCTTCTCGGGGTCCTTCTCATCGAGTTCGATGTCGAACACGTCGATGCCGGCGAACTTCTTGAACAGGCCCGCCTTGCCTTCCATCACCGGCTTGGAAGCCGCCGGGCCGATATCACCCAGGCCCAGCACCGCGGTGCCGTTGGTGATCACGCCGACCAGGTTGCCGCGCGCGGTGTAGCGGAATGCATTGAGCGGATCGGCGACGATTTCCTCGCACGCGTAGGCCACGCCCGGCGAGTACGCCAGTGCCAGGTCACGCTGGTTGGACAGCGGCTTGGTCGGCGTAACGGAGATCTTGCCCGGGATCGGAAACTCGTGATACTCCAGGGCAGCTTTGCGCAGCGCCTCACGCTGCTGCTGCTTCAGGTCGTCTTGGGGCGTGGGCTGCTGGGGACTGGTCATCGGCGCATCTTCCGGTCGGTGGAGCCGTTAATCACGTATGGGACACGAAATGGCGGGTCGGCTCCACGTACCCGCAGTCTCTTCCTTTTGAACCTGGCATTTTATATTGTGAAATATTATTTCACAATAAGCATTTTGCGCGAGGCACCTTTGCGTTTCGGTACAATATGCCGCATGCCGCCAGCGCTGAACAGCAGGGCGAAACCCGCAGCGGCCGCGACCCGGCGCGGTTTCCCTGGCCCTTCGCAGAATCTCCGCCGCCCCGATCCCCTTCATGCCCGATTCCTCCAGCGCCCAGCTCTCCGAGTTCGACCTGATCCGCCGCTTCTTTACCCGGCCCGCACACAAGGCGGTACTGGGCGTGGGCGACGATTGCGCGCTGATTGAAGGGCGCCCCGGCCACCACCTTGCCATCAGCACCGACATGCTGGTCAGCGGACGGCACTTCTTTCCGGACGTGGCGCCGCGCTCACTTGGCCACAAGGCGCTGGCGGTCAACCTGTCGGACCTGGCGGCCATGGGCGCCGAGCCCCGCGCCTTCACACTAGCGCTGGCGCTGCCCGATGCACAAGCCGCATGGCTGTCCGAACTGGCCGCCGGCATGCTGGAACTGGCAGACGCCCACGGCTGCGAACTGATCGGCGGCGACACCACGCGCGGCCCGCTGACGCTGAGCCTGACGGTGTTCGGCGACGTACCTGTGCATAAGGCACTGCGACGCGATGCCGCACGCCCCGGCGACGACATCTGGGTCTCCGGCACGCTTGGCGATGCCCGCCTGGCGCTGGGAGACTTCCGTGGCGAATGGCTGCTACCCGAGCCGGACTTCAGCCAGGTGCGCCCGCGCATGGACACACCAACGCCGCGCATCGGACTGGGCATGGCGCTTCGCGGCGTGGCCCATGCGGCACTCGATATTTCCGACGGCCTGGTCGGCGACCTCGGCCATATCCTGGAGCGCTCCCAGGTCGGCGCCCTGCTCGATGTGGACGCCCTGCCCCGCTCGACGGTGCTGGCCAGTCAGCCGGAGCCGCGCCAGCTGGAATGCACCCTGGCCGGCGGCGACGACTACGAACTCTGCTTTACCGCTCCCGTGGGTGAGCGCGACCACATTGCCGCCATCGGCGCGCGGCTCGGGCTGGCCCTGACGCGCGTCGGGGTCATCACGCCCGAGGCCGGCCTGCGCCTGGTTGACCGCGACGGTAATCCGAGCGCTTACAACGGCACCAGCTTCGACCACTTCGCCTCCCCCTGACAAGCCTGCGTGCGCCGTGTCATCATGCAGCCATGCGGGGCGCCAGACCCTGCCCGGACACGCTGTCCGGAACAATCCCATCCGAACCAGACGAGCCAATCCCTGATGTCCGCCTACCCGCCCGGGCCTACCGCGCACGATTCCGCCCTGACCCTGGAAGCTGGCCAGGCCGCCAAGGTCACGCGCCCCACGGCGCGTTTCATGCTCTCACACCCTGCTCACCTGATCGCGCTGGGCTTCGGCTCGGGACTATCGCCGGTCGGGCCGGGCACGGTCGGCACGCTGTACGCGTGGCTGTCCTACCTGGTGATCTCGATGTGGGTGCGGCCGGAAACCTGGCTGTGGCTGATCGTAGGCGGCTTCGTGCTGGGCCTCTGGGCCTGCGCGCGTACCGCGCGCGACATGGGCGTGTTTGACCACGGCAGCATGGTCTGGGACGAGATCGTGGCGTTCTGGCTGGTCATGGCCTTCGTCATGCCGACCGGTTTCTGGGGCCAGCTTGCGGCGTTCCTGTGGTTCCGCCTGTTCGATATCGTCAAGCCGGCGCCCATCGGGCATCTCGACCGTACGCTCAAGGGGCCGGGCCTGCGCGGCGGCTTCGGCGTGATGTTCGACGACATCATGGCCGCCTTCTACACGCTGCTGGTGTTCGCCCTCTGGCGTTCACTGTGATCGACCATTTCCCCAACCCATCTACTGAATCCGCCATCATGCCCGTCAGCCGCTTGCTCGACCAACTCGCCGTCCAGGTCGGAATCTCCCTGAACGAGAAGTCGCTGTTGCTCGCCACCGCGGAATCCTGCACCGGCGGCCTGGTGGCCGCCGCCATTACGGATGTATCGGGTTCGTCAGGGTGGTTCGAGCGGGGCTTCGTCACGTACTCGAACGAGGCCAAGTCGACCATGCTGGGCGTGCCGGCCAAGCTGATTCGAGATCATGGCGCGGTCAGCGAGGAAGTGGCGCGCGCCATGGCCGAAGGCGCCCTGCTCAACAGCCGCGCCCAGGTGGCGTTGTCGATCACCGGCGTGGCCGGGCCGACCGGCGGCACGCCGGAAAAGCCCGTGGGCATGGTGTGCTTCGGCTGGAGCAACCGCGTCACCACCAAGGTGGAAACGCAGCGCTTTCGCGGCGACCGGCAGCAGATCCGCCGCCAGGCTGCGGAATACGCGATTCGCGGCCTGCTCGAACTGGTCCGCAACGAGGCCTGAGGCCTCGGGTACGCGCGTCGCCAGCAAGCCGCCGGCGACGCGGCGGTTCAGCCCTGGCGGAAGCGGTTGATGGTTTCGCGCGTCTGCAGCGCAACGTTGCGCGCCGCGGCAGCGAAATCCTTCTCGCGGCTGGCATAGAGAATGGCGCGCGACGAATTGATCATCATGCCGGTGCCAGCGCCGGTGCGCCCGGCCCGGACGGTGGCCTCGACGTCGCCGCCCTGGGCGCCGATGCCGGGGATCAGCAGCGGCATGTCGCCCACGATCTCGCGCACCTTGGCAATCTCCGCGGGGAAAGTCGCCCCCACCACCAGCGCCATCTGTCCATTGGTATTCCAGCGCGTGGCGGCCGCCTCGGCCACCACCTGGTACACCGGCTTGCCATCCACCGACAGGAACTGCACGTCGGAGCCGCCGGGGTTGGAAGTGCGGCACAGCACGATCACGCCGCGATCCGGATAGGCCAGGTACGGCTCCAGCGAATCCAGGCCCATATAGGGATTGACCGTGACCGCGTCCGCCCGGTAACGCTCGAAGGCTTCGATGGCGTACTGCTGCGCGGTCGAGCCGATGTCGCCACGCTTGGCGTCCAGGATCACGGGAATCCCGGGGTGGGCGTCATGGATATAGGCGATCAGCTGCTCGAGCTGGTCTTCGGCGCGCTGCGCCGCGAAATAGGCGATCTGCGGCTTGAAGGCGCAGACCAGGTCGGCGGTGGCGTCGACGATCTCGCGGCAAAAGGAGAAGATCGCGCCGCCCGTGCCCGTCATGGACAGGGGCAGCTTGCCCGGGTCGGGGTCTAGCCCGACGCAGAGGAGGGAATCGTTGCGCTGCCAGGCTGCAGCCAGCTGCTCGGTGAAGGTCATGGGATGCTCGCTAATCTGGGTCGGCCGCGTCGGCTGCGCGCCGGGCTTGTCAAGCCGGGTCGGCGCTCCCCCGCGGCAACAGTCGTTCCCGCGATTTTACCCGCTGTGTGCTCTCTTCTGCCGTTCTTCCTCGATACAAGGAGCGGCGCCGTACACAGCGGCCGGCTGGGGCCTGGGTACGCAAATGATGAAATGCGGCCAGATGGATGTTCGCCGCCATGGCCCCGGTGCTGCTCGATCCGCTATTGCGGCGCCGGCGCCAAAGCGCGCGGGCGGCATGACAACACACTGCGCGCCAGCGCCTCCCCGTCACCCACATTTCACTTAACAAGCCCCCCTCGTTGGGCTACACTCGCGGCCATCATAATCCCGGAGAAACTACGTGGGCAGTAGCATCGGGTGTTCGTGTTGCCGCAGCCAGATTGCGATCGCACCGAATGCCATGTCACTGCGGGCTGCGTAACGACGACCGCCGGAGCCGGCTTTATCCCGCTCCACCGCCTCGTCGGACTCGCCCGCAGCACATACTGCGGGTGAGTGTTCTTCCGTGTCCCTGACGGCCGCCGCCGCGCGCGCCGCTTAGTCCCGGACTAGTTCCTCCCCCGGCTTGCCAGCCATGAACGGCAAACGCCATCGCCTTGCGCGCCCATCAAGCGCACAGCGCGATCACGCTTGCCAGCGGCCCCGAGCTTCGCCGTTTTCGCGCGAAGCATGGGCTCGTCCCATGGCCGGCGAGCCCATGCCTGCGCGTTTCTTCGCCAAACGCAACAAGGAAGCCCTGGGATGATCAACCTGTTCGTCCTGCAGAAAGGCCGGCTCGCACAGGAGCAGGTCGACGATCGCAATGAACTTCTGCAGCACAAGCCGATCTGGATCGATGTCATCAGCCCCGATGACGAGGAACTCGCCTGGATCAAGGAAGCCTACGGCGTAGCCTTGCCGGAGCTGGAAGACCTGGGCGACCTGGAAGCCTCGGCCCGCTACTTCGAGGGCGAGGACGAGAACATCCATATCCGCACCGACTTCCTGCTGGACGAGGAAGACATCTCGCGCAACGTGCGCGTGGCGTTCGTGCTCACGCGCGACGTGCTGTTCTCCATTCACGACGAAGACCTGCCGGTGTTCCGGCTGGTGCGGTTGCGCGCCCGCATGCGCCCGGGCTCGGTGCGCAACGCCAAGGACGTGCTGATGGACCTGTACGCCACCGATGCGGAATATTCGGCGGACTCCATCGAGGAGGTCTACGAGCGGCTGGAGGAAGCCAGCAAGCGCGTGCTGGCGGAGAACGTGACCGATGCCGCAGCGGCCGACGTGCTGGAAACCATCGCCCGCGAAGAAGACTTGAACGGCCGCATCCGCCGCAACGTGATGGACACACGCCGCGCGGTCTCCTTCCTGATGCGCAGCCAGCTGCTGTCGGCCGAGCAGCAGGACGAAGCCCGCCAGATCCTGCGCGACATCGACTCCATCGAGAACCACACCGCGTTCCTGTTCGACAAGATCAACTTCCTGATGGACGCCACGGTCGGTTTCATCAACATCAACCAGAACAAGATCATCAAGCTGTTTTCGGTGGTCTCGGTGGCGCTGATGCCACCCACGCTGATCGCCAGCATCTACGGCATGAACTTCAAGTTCATGCCGGAGCTCGACTGGGCCGCGGGGTATCCCTGGGCCATCGGGCTGATGGCCGTGTCGGCTGCGATCCCGCTGGTGTACTTCAAGCGCAAGGGCTGGCTAAGCTGAACGTGAACTGCGCTGCCCCGGTCTCAGTCGGGCAGCGTGGCCGCGCCCATGCGGCGCGCGATGATGTTGGCCTTGACCTTGAAGTTCACGCGCACATTGGCGCAGTACTCCTTCTTGTCGAAGCACTTCGGCGCCGGCAGCGCCGCGGCCAGGCGTGCTGCCTGGCCCACGCTCAGCTTGGCGGCGCTGGTCTTGAAATAATGCTGGGCCGCGGCCTCCGCGCCGAACACGCCCTCGCCCCACTCCACCGAATTCAGATAGATCTCGTAGATACGCTGCTTGTCGAGCCAGAACTCGAGCATCCAGGTGATGGCCAGCTCCTGGCCTTTGCGCAGGTAGTGCTGCTCGGACGAAAGGAAGAGGTTCTTGGCCAGTTGCTGCGTGATGGTGGAGCCGCCACGCACGATATGCCCGCGCTTCTTGTTGCGCTCCCAGGCATCGAGCATGGAATCGAGCTCGTAGCCGGGATGGTTGACGAAGTCGGCATCCTCGCTGGCGATCACCGCGCGCTTGAGGTTGCGGGAGATATCGTCATAGCCGACCCAGCGGCGGTCCACCTGGCAGCTCCAGAACTTGAAGCCGCACAGACGCCACTGCTCGGCCCGCATGAACGCCGTGGATGACGGGTTCACGGTTTGCCAGGCAGCGATCTGCAGGAAGAAATACACCTGCATGGCCAGCACGCCGGCGATCAGCGTGCCAAGCAGGTAGGCGAGCCAGCGCAGCGGGTTGAGGCCGCCGCCCCTGCCGCCTTGAGCCGCCCCGGGACGGGCGGTGTGCTTGCGCTCAGCCATGTTCGAGCCAGCCGGCCTGCGCTTTAGCGCGCAGCTTCAGCCTGCAGCGCCGCGCGCAACGTTGCCAGCACGGGCGCGGTGGCGGGCCGCACACCCCGCCAGTTGTAGAAGGCCTCGGCGGCCTGCTCGACCAGCATGCCGAGCCCGTCACTGGTGCGCGCGCCACATTGGGCGGCGAACTTCAGGAATACGGTGGGCTCCGCGCCGTACATCATGTCGTAGGCGAGCACGTCCTTACCCAGCAGTTCCGCCGGCACCGGCGGCAACTCGCCCTGCAGGCTGCTGCTGGTGGCGTTGATGACCACGTCGCAGGCGTCTTCATCGGTCAAACCCGCCAGAGCGTCAAAGCCACCGCCCCACAGCTCCACGCCGTACTCGTCCGCTTGCTGGGCCACGTTTTCCAGGATATCGCTGGCGCGCTGGGGCGTGCGGTTAGCCACCACGATGCGCTCCGGCCGGCAGGCGATCAGCGGCAGCATGGCGCCCATGGCGGCACCGCCCGCGCCCAGCAACAGGATGCGCTTGCCTTCGAGCAAGGTATCGAGGTTGACCTCGATATCGCGCGTGAGGCCGACGCCATCGGTATTGTCGCCGTGGATCACGCCGTCCTCGATCCACATGGTGTTGACCGCGCCCGCGCTCTCGGCGCGTGGCGTCAGGCGCTCGGCGAGGTCGTAGGCTTCAAGCTTGAACGGCACGGTCACGTTCAGCCCGTGGCCGCCGCCGTCGAAGAAGGCGCGCACGGTGGCAACGAACCCATCGAGCGGCGCCAGCAGGCGCTCGTACTCGACGGCCTCGCCAGTCTGCTGCGCAAATGCGGCGTGGATGGCAGGAGAGCGGCTGTGCGCGATGGGGTTGCCGATCACGACGTAGCGGTCGGCGGGAGTCTGGGATTGCATAGTGTCAGGTGATGGCGTCATCGGGACTGCAGGCGAGTTTCCAGCCCACTGCGCGAAAACTTGAATGTGGAGATCACTTCGAGAATATCCTGGCGCGCCTGCATCTGCGCCGTAAAACCGCCGAACGGCGCCGCCGCCCGCACAATGGCAACCGCCTGGCGGTCCAGCACGGGATCGCCCGAGCTCTTGACCACGTCAATGGCGTCGATGTTGTAGCCATCGCGGTTATAGCCAAGCCGGCCCTGCCGGTTGACGTTGATCACCAGGATCAGTTGCCCGTAGATCGGCTTGCCATTGCGCTGGGGGAAATCGCTGGTGCCGCGCGCTTCGATCTTCTGGCGCAGGCGGTCGTAGTACTGCGCGTACTCCACTTCCTGCGCGCTGGTGGCGGTGAGCTGGTAGCGCTTGGGCCGTTTGGCGTATTGCTCGAGGTTGCGGCCGATCTCGGCTTCGAGCTTGGCCATCTCGTCCAGCGAGGTGCGTTCGTCCTGGCCGCGCAGCGGGTTTTCCACGCGCTGCTGGCCGGGCTTGAGCGGCTGGCTGTGCACGGACGGCGCGGCTTCGCGCGACTGCGTCATCAGGCGCTGCTGCTCCTGCTCCATCTGCTCCACGCGGCGCTGCATCTGGCGCACCAGGTCGCCGTCCTTGATGACGGTCTGTGCCGGCAGCGGCGTGGTGGCGCGCTGCTGGTCGTGCTCGCCACCGCCGTCGAGGTTGGCCTGGGCCAGCACGGTGGGGTTCTGCGGGCGCTGCGCCGATTTGGAATTGACCAGCACCACATCGAGCGCGGCATCGGTGCGCTTGATCTCGAACGCCTGCGGCGCCACGACGCGCACGGTCAGCAGCAGGGCATGGGCCAGCAACGAGACGACCAGCGCCTTGGCCATCGTGCTGCTGGCGTTCCACCACTGGCGGGGAGAAAAAGTGGCTTTCACGATGGGCGGGACGTTGGCTGGGAAGCGTCGATCGGGAGCGACTGGGGCCGGGGTCCGTGGGACCCCGGGGTCAGACTGCGATTGTAAGGGAGCGCCTCGTTTTTTCCGAGGAACTCAGCCCGCGCCGCCGGTACCGGTGTCGCGTGTGTCCGACGCGGCGCCTTCGCTTGTGGCATCCGCGGCACTCGCGGCTTCGTCATCGCCGGCTTCCCCAGCCGCAGCGTCAACCTCACCTTCGGTTGCCCCTTCGGTCACACCCTCGGCGGCGGCTTCGGCAGCTTCCTCGGCCGCGGCTTCAGCGGCGGCTTGCGCCGACACTTCGCCAGCTTCGTCGTCCCGCTCCATCTCCTCCTGCGGCAGCTCGCCTTCGCCGGCAAACACCTCCAGGACCCGGCATGACACTTCCAGCGAGATCTCGTCGATCGCGCCGATCTCCAGCAGCACCTGTGTGCCGCGCGACGCCTGCATCAACTCCGGCACGCGCGTGACCAGCGGGATCTCGGCAAAGCGCACCGCGCCTTCCTTGAGCACCGAGCCCATCAGGCGCTCGCGCTTTTCCTGCTGCAGCCAGCGCAGGCACCAGTAGCGCTCCATGGTCGACTGGTGGTCGGCATAGGCGGCGTAGGTGCCTTCGAAATCCGCCACCGCGGCCAGCAGGTCCGAATCCTTGGGCTTGAACGGCGCCACCAGCTTTGCCGTGATGCCATGCTGGGCGACTGCCAGGATCTGCCATTGGTTGACCAGGTCGACATAGCGGCGCAGCGGCGAGGTGCTCCACGCATATTGCGCCACGCCCAGCCCCTCGTGGGGCGCTGGGTAGGTCTGCATGCGCGTGCGGTTCATGCCCCAGGCCTTCTGCGTGCGGTAGATGCCCGGCACACCATTGTCGGCAAGCAGCTTGCCCCAGGTGCTGTTGGCCAGGATCATCAGCTCGGCAACGATCTTGTCGAGCGGGGAGCCGCGGCGGCGCTGCTCGATGCGCACGCGTTCGCCGCCATCTTCCAGCAGGTCGATGTAGAAGCTGTAGTCGGCGCGGTTGTGCGACTCGGGACGCAGCCCGCTGGCCAGACGCGCCTTCTGGCGTTCGTCGTGCAGCCAGCCGGAGAAATGGAACAACTGGGTCAGCGCGTCGCGGAACGGGTAGTCGCCGGTGCCGGCGGCCAGCGCGGCCTCGGTCACCACATCCTCGAGCAGGTTGTGGCGCAGGTTGGCCGCGATCTTGACCAGCTCGGCGCGGGTCTCGCTGCTGACGATCATCTGCAGGGCCGGGTCGTAGACCACATACAGCGACAGGGCCGGGCATTCGCGCCCTTCCTGCAACGTGTAGCGCTCCACCACCGAATCCGGCAGCATGGTGATCTTGTCGCCGGGGAAATAGACTGTCGACAGGCGATGGCGCGCCACGGCGTCGAGCGGCTCGCCACGGCGGATGCCCAGGCCGGGCGCCGCGATATGGATGCCCACGCGGATCTTGCCGCCATCCAGCGGCGTGACCGACAGCGCATCGTCGATCTCCGTGGTGGTGACATCATCGATGGAGAACGCCTCCACATCCGCGCGCGGCAGTTCGCCGGCGGGTTCCGGCACGGCCACCTCGGGAAAGCCGGTGCCCTTGGGGAAGCATTCGGAGAGGAACTTGGCCTCATGCAGCGCGCGCGGGCTGGCAATGCCGCCCACCGCCACCATCAGCCGCATCGGCGACATGCCTAGCGCGGTGCAAGCGGCGTCCATCGCCTTGTATTCGAGGCTGTTCTTGTCGGGCTTGAACAGCAGTTGCAGTGCCTTGCCGCGGAACGCGTCGGGCAGGGTCAGGGCCTTGAGCTGGTTTTCGTACTCAGCCTGCACCAGGGCTTGCTGCTTCTTGCGCTCGAGCGCGGCGAGCGCAGCCTTCAACTGGTCTTCCGGCGCGCGCTGGTAGCGCCCGCGGCCCTTGCGGCGGAAATAGACCGGGTTGCCGTGCAGCGTCTGCGCCAGCGCGGCTTGCTGCACCACGCTCGCACCCGCGCCGTAGTACTCGGCCGCCAGGTCGACAAAGCCGAACTCGTCCTCCGACGCACATTCCCACAGGAATTCCAGGTCGACCTCGCCGACCAGGTCGGCGGTCTGGCGCAACAGCTCGATCGCCGACGGCTGCGCGAACTGCAGCAATACGTCGCGCGACTTGACCTTGGTGCGCTTGCCCGCGGGCAGCTCCACCTGGTACGACTCGCCCTGCTGGGTCAGCACGGTGCCGGCGCGAATCTCGCCGCCTTCTTCGAACAGCAACTGCATGGATCGGTACTTTCAGAAATGCCGGGAACCGCACTTGGCAAACCAAGCACCCTGGCGCTTTGTGACGCCTGCGGGAACGGCCCGGTGAGAGAAATGGTGCAAGGCCGCCTTCAGGCAAGGCGGCAACCGGACCTGGGATGATACCGCACCGCGCCGGCTGCAAGCCCGGCGCAGGGCGGGCTGTTACAGCGACATGCCGCCGCTGGCCTCGATCGCCACGCCATTGACGTAGCTGGCATCGTCGCTGGCGAGGAAGGTGTAGATGCTGGCGATTTCGGCCGGCTGCGCCAGACGGCGTAGCCAGCAAGACGATTTCATGCCGTCCAGCACCTTCTCCGGCACGGTCTGCAGGATCTCGGTGGCGACGAAACCCGGGCACACCGCGTTGACGCGCACGCCCTTGGGGCCCAGCTCGCGCGCCCACGTCTTGGTCAAGCCGATCACGCCGAACTTGCTCGCCGCATAGTTGGTCTGGCCGAAGTTGCCGTACAGGCCAACCACGCTGGACGCATTGAGAATCACACCTTTGCCCTGCTCGGTCATGATGTCGGCCACGGCCTGGGCGCAGTTGAAGACGCCCTTGAGATTGACGTCGATCACCGCGTCGAACTGGGCTTCGGTCATCTTGGTCAGGCGTGCATCCTTGGTGATGCCCGCGTTATTGACGAGGATGTCGACGCGGCCGTGCCTGGCCAGCGTGGCCGCCACCATGGCGTCGACCTCGTCGCGGCGCGTCACATCGACCTTGTAGGCGCTCACGGTGGCGCCTGAAGCGGCGAGCGTCTCGGCAGCGGCGCGCACGCGCTCCTCCTGCACGTCGCAAAGCACCACCAGCGCACCTTCCGCGGCAAAGCGCTGCGCGGTGGCAAAACCGATCCCGGCGGCAGCGCCGGTGATGATGGCAACACGTCCCTGCAATTTCATGATGGTCGTCTCTTCTTCTTGGTCGCGATTATCGATTTGGGGAAAGTTCTTGCTCTGGATGGCTACCTGGCGGCTTCTGCCTGGAACCGCTAAGTTCCGGCGCCGGCCGCGCCAGCAGGTCGGGCAGGAATACCTCGGTCACCAGCATGATGCCGTCGCCACGCCGGAAGACCGAGCGCCGCGCGGGCAACACCGACGACGCAGCGAGCTCCAGCATGGCCGGCACGGCTAGTTCCAGCCGGCGCCGCAGCGGGTGATGCGCAGGCAGGCGCGCAAAGGCAAACGGCTCGCGCTGCACGCGGGGATCGACGAACAGCGCGCCGCCCAGCGGGCGCTCGCCCAGGCCGCGCAGGAACGGCCAGTCGCGCCGGGCATGGTCGGGCTTCACCACGGTATGGGCAAAGATGGCCGGCACGCCGTCACAGATCAGCAGCACCTCGCGCGCCAGCGCGCGGCGGCGGGCAGGCAGCCCCAGCGCCTGCCATTCATCGGCAAGGGCGACTTCCATGCGCTGCGCCAGGCGGCGCACCCGGAAAGCGTCCGACGCTGCCACCAGCCGGGCGGTGAGCGAGCCATCACCCGTCACCCAGCGGCGCAGGTTGGCGCTGATGGCGGGATCTTCGGGTAGATGGGCGTGCCAGCCACTGCGGCGCAGATGCGCCCCGTTCATGCCGCGCTCATGCCTGCGGCTCCGGGTCGATGGAGCCGCTCTGGCTGATCTGGCTGATCTGGCCATCGGGTCCATAGCCGCAGAAAGCGAGCACTTCGTCGACGTAGTCGGCAAATTCGCTGATGCCGTGGTCGCTGCCCTCGATGACGCGCGTGTGTGCGCCAGGGAAGGCCGCCAGCATCTCGCGGTAGTCCAGCACCTCGTCGCCGGTCGCGGCCATCAGGAAATAGCGCTCCGGCCGGGTGATGGGCTCGGCCCGCAGCGCCAGCAGTTCATCGAGGTGGTGGCGCTCCACCCGCACCGAGCCGCCGCCGTGCCAGAGCGGCTGGTCGCCCAGGTGACGCTCCAGGTCGGTCCAGGGATGCACCGCCGGGTTGAGCAACACCGCGCGGCAGCCGTGGCGCTCGGCCAGCCAGCGCGCATAGAAGCCACCCAGCGAGGAGCCAATGATGGTGAGCGGCTGCGCGCCACCGGCTTGCGAGGCCGCGATGGCCGCCTCGGCCTGGGCGATGGCCTGGGCCGGCGACACATTCAGCACCGGGCAAGCGTAATAGCGGCCCACGCCCCATTCACGCATCCGCTCCTGGACCAGGCGCGCCTTGAAGGACTGGGGAGATGAGCGAAAACCGTGCAGGTATAGCAGCATGCCGGGCCCCGCTCAGGCGCAAGCACCTGCGGCAAAGGCGTCCAGCAGCTTCTGGTGGACGCCGCCGAAGCCGCCGTTGCTCATGACCAGCACATGATCGCCCGGACGCGCGGCGGCTCGCACCGCGCGCACCAGCTCGGGAAGGTCGCTGAAGGCGGCCGCGCGCTCGCCCAGCGGCGCCAGCGATTCGGCCAGGTCCCAGCCCAGGGCATCCTTGCCGCTGGCCGCGCCATACCCGAACACCAGGTCTGCCGCCTCGAGGCTGGCCGGGAGCTGCGCCTTCATCACGCCCAGCTTCATGGTGTTGGAGCGCGGCTCCAGCACCGCCAGGATGCGCGCCGCACCAACCCGCTTGCGCAGGCCTTCGAGCGTGGTCTGGATCGCCGTGGGATGGTGGGCAAAGTCGTCATAGACCGTGATGCCATTGACCACGCCACGCACCTCCATGCGGCGCTTCACATTAGCGAAGCGCGACAGGGAATCGATGGCCTGCGGCGCTGGCACGCCCACATGGCGGGCAGCCGCAATCGCAGCCAGCGCGTTCATCCGGTTATGCGTGCCTTGCAAGGCCCAGCTGAGCCGACCTTGCAGCACGTCGCCGAACCAGACATCGAAACTGTCCTGGGTCATGCCGTCGCCGATGGCATTGCCTTCGGCGGGCTCGCCCGCACGCCAGTCGCCGATGCCAAATTGCTCGGTCTCGCTCCAGCAGCCCCGCTCCAGCACGCGCGCCAGGCTTTCCTCGAAGCCGTTGACGATCAGCCGGCCTTGCTCCGGCACGGTGCGCACCAGATGATGGAACTGGGTCTCGATGGCGGCAAGATCAGGGAAGATGTCGGCGTGATCGTATTCCAGGTTGTTCAGGATGGCGGTGCGCGGACGGTAGTGGACAAACTTGCTGCGCTTGTCGAAGAACGCCGTATCGTACTCATCGGCCTCGATCACGAAGAAGTCGGACTCGGTCACCCGCGCCGACACGCCAAAGTTCTGCGGCACGCCGCCCACCAGGAAGCCCGGCTGGTAGCCGGCATCTTCCAGGATCCAGGCCAGCATGGAGGTGGTGGTGGTCTTGCCGTGGGTGCCCGCCACCGCCAGCGTCCATTTGCCGCGCAGCACATGCTCGCCGAGCCACTGCGGGCCGGAGACATAAGGCAGGTTGCGGTTGAGGATGGCCTCCATCAGCGGATTGCCGCGCGACACCACATTGCCGATGACGAACAGGTCCGGCTCCAGCGCCAGCTGGCCGGGATCGAAGCCCTCGATCAGCTCAATGCCCTGCGCCTCGAGCTGCGTGCTCATCGGCGGGTAGACATTGGCGTCGCATCCGGTGACGCGGTGGCCAGCCTGCTTGGCAAGCACGGCCAGGCCGCCCATGAATGTGCCGCAGATACCGAGGATGTGAATATGCATGGGATTTAGGATTGGGCGGGCCAGGGCGGCCGGGCCGGGTTGCTTCTGGATGGAAAGAATTGTACCTGAGGGGGTGACGGCGAAGCCGTGTGGGAAAGGCCCGCGGCCGGGCGCGGCGGATTTCCGGGCAGGCGCGTTCGCGCCGGGGAATCTCCCCGTCACCGGCCACTCTAAAAAGCAAAACCCAACCCCAGCGCGCAGGCCGCGATCCCTCCGGTATCA